>JBBSSV010000008.1:0-17904 GCA_038241705.1 Burkholderiales bacterium
AACCCTGCTTGTCGCAGTAATTTTTCAGGCTGGCCAGATAGCCAATGGGCGCGTCCAGCCAGACGTAGAAATATTTCCCCGGCGCGTCAGGTATTGGGATGCCGAAGTAGGGCGCGTCGCGTGAAATATCCCAGTCCGCCAGGTCTTCGCCATCATTGCCCAGCCATTCACTGACCTTATTCACCATTTCCGGCTGCAGATGGCCGGGCGTGCTGAGCCACTCCTGCAGGAATTTCACACAACGCCGGTCCGACAGCTTGAAGAAATACTGTTCCGCCGGGCGCATTTCGGGCGTGGCCCCGGTCAGCGCCGAATAAGGTTGCTTGAGTTCGGTCGGCTCGTACGCGGCGCCGCAGACTTCGCAGTTGTCGCCGTACTGATCCTTGGCCGCGCACTTGGGACATTCGCCCTTGACGTTGCGGTCCGCCAGGAACATGCCCTTGACAGGATCGTAGAGGCGTTCCACCGTGCGGATGACGATCAGGCCAGCTGCTTTCAGCTTGCGGTAGATATCTTGCGAGAGTGCGGTGTTTTCTGGTGACTCAGTGGAGTGCCAGTTGTCGAAGGAAATATGAAAGCCATCGAGATATTGCTGACGTCCGGCGGCGATCTTGGCGACGAACTCCTGGGGGGTCACGCCAGCGTTTTCAGCGGCGATCATGATCGGCGTGCCATGGGCATCGTCGGCGCCGACAAAATGCACCTGATTGTTCCGCATTCGTTGAAACCGCACCCAGATATCCGCCTGGATGTATTCCATGATGTGGCCGATATGGAAGGCACCGTTGGCGTAAGGCAGGGCAGTGGTGACAAATAATTTGCGGGACGGAGAAGAGCTCATGCTGATGCCGGAAAGGAAAAGCTTTGATTTTAGCAGTGGCCGCCGGCAGTGGCGGTTTTGGCCGGAGGTAAGGCGGCTTTCAAAGAAGGTTGTTCAGAGAAATCAAAAGATGTGCGCCAACGGTCTGCATGCGGACGTCATCCACGACCTCATGGTTTATCTTGGCTTGAGTCGGCTGATCGAGATTGACATGGGACGAGTTGCAGCAGAGCCAACCGTCAGCAGATGGAACCCGCTTGCAAGCGACATGCTTGCCTTGTGGACGGCCGAGCCTAGCCGGCTGTAGCATCACACGGACGGCACGGTAAAATGCTTGCTTTTATCCACTGGACGGTGTTGCCGTCCCGATTTTTTGGCTGCCATGACTGTCCGTACCCGCTTTGCTCCCAGCCCCACCGGCTTTCTTCATGTCGGCGGTGCCCGTACTGCCCTGTTTTCCTGGGCTTATGCCCGCCATTTTGGCGGCAGTTTTGTCTTGCGTATCGAAGATACCGATCTAGAGCGATCAAGCCCGGAAGCGGTGCAGGCCATTCTGGATGGAATGGCCTGGCTGGGTCTGGAGCATGACGAGGGACCGTTCTATCAGTTGCAGCGCATGGACCGCTATGCGGAGGTGATTGGCCAGTTGCTAGCTCAAGGCAAGGCTTATCACTGCTACGCCACACACGAAGAAGTCGAAGACATGCGCGAGCGCCAACGTGCCGCTGGCGAGAAGCCGCGCTATGACGGCACCTGGCGCCCTGAGTCCGACAAGGTCTTGCCGTCCGTTCCGGAAGGACGCAAGCCGGTCGTTCGGTTTTGCACGCCCGTTGAGGGCTCGGTTACCTGGAATGATCTGGTCAAGGGATCGATCACCATTTCCAATCGTGAACTGGATGATCTGGTCATCGCCCGTACCGATGGCACGCCGACCTATAACTTTTGCGTCGCGGTGGACGACTGGGACATGCAGATCACCCATGTCTTGCGCGGGGATGATCATGTCAACAATACGCCGCGGCAGATCAATATCTTGATGGCCTTAGGTGCGGTGCTGCCTGAATATGGGCATCTGCCCATGATTCTGGGAGCGGACGGTGAAAAGCTGTCCAAGCGTCATGGCGCGGTCAGTGTCATGGAATATCCAGCTCAGGGTTATTTGCCCGAAGCCATGCTGAATTATCTGGCGCGCTTGGGTTGGAGCCATGGTGACGACGAGATTTTTTCCATTGAACAGTTCTGTGCCTGGTTCGATCTGGATCATCTGACCAAGTCAGCAGCCCAGTTCGACCATGACAAACTGAAGTGGCTAAACAACCATTACATCAAGCAGGCTGATAATGGCCGCTTAGCCCAGTTGGTCGAGCCTTTCTTGATACAGCTTGGCGCGCGCTTTCAGGGTGCGCCGGCGCTGGAGCCGGTCGTCGGCCTAATGAAGGAACGAGCCCAGACGATAGCGGAACTGGCCGAGGCTGCCATGCTGTTCTATGGAGAGCAACAAGCCGCCCCCGCCCTGTTGGAACAGCACTTGACGCAGGCTATCCGTCCGGCGCTGGATGAGTACCGCCAGCAAGTAGCAACTGTGGCGTGGGATCGCGCAGCGCTGTCGGCCATGCTTAAAGCCATCCTGGCCACCCATAAGCTGAAAATGCCTCAGCTTGCCATGCCGCTGCGTTTAATCCTGACGGGGAAGCTGCAAACCCCCTCGATTGATGCCGTGGTAGAATTATTGGCTCGCGAAAACGTGCTGCAACGCTTGGATTCGCACCTGAAATAAATTCCTTAAAAAAAGATTTACATTCAGGGAAGCTTCTTGCTATAATCTTGTTTCTTTGCAGGGGGTATAGCTCAGCTGGGAGAGCGCTTGCATGGCATGCAAGAGGTCATCGGTTCGATCCCGTTTACCTCCACCAGCAAACAAAAAAAGCAGTTGCAGTACAGGTCGCAGTTTGGACAAGTTTTTGTCCCCATCGTCTAGAGGCCTAGGACATCACCCTTTCACGGTGAGTACAGGGGTTCGAATCCCCTTGGGGACGCCAGCATTAACCTGCTGCCGGCAAGCTAGAAAGAGCGTTTGCAGCAGGCAACAATAAGATTAATATGTATATTTTGAAAAGGCTGCCTTAGGGCAGCCTTTTTTGTTTTGTGCTTTCTCCATAGTTATTTTGGAGGATTGCAGCGGTCATGACGAGGCTTAGAAGGGTTTCTGCCTGCTCCTAGCAGTTTTGAAGCCAGGAAAAGACGTGGCAAGGGGGCAGCGCGGGCGAGATCACGGCCATTTTTCGGTAAGCAAGAGCCTGTATATGGCCGGGGCAAGGTTTCTATTTTTTCCAGGAATGGTAGGATTAGGGTTTTTGCAGCGGGAGGAAATAATGAATATTGAATTCACGCATAGAGTGATCCCTACGGATACTGGCGGCTTGATGTTCCAAGCGCTGGTGGATGGCAAGTCGATGGTATGCAACATCAGTGCCGAGGCACTGCAGCAACATTTTGGCGGCACTAAGGATGTATCTGACGTCCAGATTTCCAATGTTGAAGCCTTCGAACGTGGCTATTCGCAAATCACGGCAGCGGCAGAGCGCAAGCTGCGGGCGGGCGAAGAGTACATCATGGTTAGTCCACAGGATCTTGCCTGATCCCGGATTCCTGAGGCAGATCCGCGCTTAAGCGTGCGGTTCTGCGTCATAAAACAGCTGGCATGAACGCTGGCCTGTTTTGACAGACGCCACGCTTTACGCGTGGCGTTTTTCATTGGGGCGATGAATGATCTTATTGCGACTGCATGCATGAACACATCTTTTGGACACAGGCCTTCTCCGCAAGCAGTCACCCTGTTTTGTCGTGTCATCGATAACTTCGGCGATATCGGGGTTTGCTGGCGTCTGGCGCGTCAACTGGTGCGCGAGCATAGTGTGCAGGTGACCTTGTGGGTAGATGATCTGCAGCGTTTTCAGTGCATCTGTCCAGAAGTGCGCGTGGATGCTGGTTTGCAGAAGCAGGAAGGCGTGGTGATTCGGCATTGGCAGAACGAGGAAGGTTTGGTGCCTCTGGAAGAAGTGGCCGACTTGGTCATCGAAGCGTTTGGCTGCGAATTGCCGGTAACGTATATCGCCGCCATGACCCAGCGCCCGCCCCGGCCAGTCTGGGTCAATCTGGAGTATCTGAGCGCGGAAGTCTGGGTCGGAGGCTGTCATGGTCTGCCTTCGCCACAGCCCTCAGGATCATTAGTCAAACATTTTTTCTTTCCGGGCTTCACCGAGCGTACGGGCGGCTTGTTTTTCGAACGCGACCTGCTGCTGCAACGCGATGCCTTTCGGGCAGAGCGCAATGCCATACCAATTTTTCTGCAGCAGTTGGGCGTGGAGAAAAAAGACGACGAAGCGCTGGTTTCCCTGTTCTGCTATCCAGAGGCACCAGTCGCAACCTTGCTGGCTGCTATGGAGCAAGATGCGCGTCCTGTGTTGTGCTTGGTGCCAGAAGGTGTGGCCAGCGAGGCCGTGAGCAATTTTCTTGGCGTTTCTGCGCAGGTCGGGAAGGGGCGCCAGCAGGGAACGCTGCGGTTGCAGGTGATTCCTTTCATGTCGCAACCAATGTATGACCGCCTGCTGTGGGCCTGTGACATGAATTTTGTGCGTGGCGAGGATTCGCTATTGCGGGCGCAATGGGCTGGCTGTCCCTTTATCTGGCAAATTTATCCACAGGAGGAAGGCACCCACCTACTCAAATTGGCTGCTTTCATGCGTCATTATCTGGAAGGGTTAGAGCCCTCAGCGGCTCAAGCTCTGCAAGGTTTAAGCGCTGCGTGGAATGGTGAAACGGCGCCAATGGCATGGAGCGCAGTCAGAAGCGCCTGGCCTGACATTCAGCAGCATCATCAAAAGTGGGTGGCAAGTTTGCACAAGCAAGGTGATCTGGCGACCAATCTGCTGCGTTTCAGTGCCGAAAAGAGGGAAGATTTCGGTTAAAATAAGCGGCTTTAAAATGATTTCCGGCATTGATTGTGGGCTTCCGACCAAAGGAGGCGGCAGGGCACAGATGATGCAGTTGACTGACTCCTTTTTTAAGTAAGCATAGTTATGAAAACAGCACAAGAAATCCGTGTTGGCAATGTCGTGATGGTCGATAGCCAGCCCATGGTCGTTTTGAGGACCGAATACACCAAATCGGGACGCAACTCCTCAGTCTGCAAGATGAAGATGAAGAACCTGCTGACCGAAACTGGCTATGAGTCGGTTTACAAGGCGGATGACAAGTTTGACGTGGTGGTGCTGGACCGGAGGGATGCCACCTATTCTTATTTTGCCGATCCGTTATATGTCTTCATGGATAGCGAATATAACCAATATGAAGTCGAGGGCGACAGCTTAGGCGATGCCCTCAACTATCTGGAAGATGGCATGGAATGTGAAGTCGTTTTCTACGACGACAAGGCCATTTCTGTAGCGCTGCCCAATACCGTAGTGCGTGAAATCACCTACACCGAGCCTGCCGTGAAGGGCGATACCTCGGGTAAGGTACTGAAGCCTGCCAAGATCGCGACCGGCTTTGTGGTCAACGTGCCTTTGTTCGTGGGTCAAGGCGACAAGATTGAAATCGACACCCGTACCGGTGAGTACAAGAGCCGCAGCAAGTAATCTTTTTTGCGTAAGACAGATAAAAAAACGCCTGGAAATTTGCCGGGCGTTTTTCATGGGTAAAGGTAAAGCCAGTTGTCTGGCAGCGGCAATCGGTTCAGTTGTACGCAGGACAACCATTTTTGCCCCAGCTGTCGCCGCAGACCTTCCACTTGCATTTTTCGCGCTCGAATATGTTAGCACCGCGCGAGCAGCTTCTTAGCGCCTGCAGGTTGCGCTGCGTTTTGTTCGCGACTTTGGCACGGCGCGGCTTGCTGGGCGCAACTTTTGCAGGCGCAAAGATAGGATCCTGAGCGGCCGAAGACGTCACTTCTTCCTCTTCTTCCAAGGCGGCGTGCAAGATTTCGTTCTCGCCGCCTTCCTGCAGTGCGGTTTGTTTGTGCTTCTGCTTTTTCAAGGAAGGAAGAGTCGGAATTACTAATTCGGAACGAGCTTCGCTTGACCCGCCTGGACTGTAATTAGTGGCTGTAAAAGCGGACGTGTTGTGCGTTGGCAGTAAGGTCTCAGGCGCGGGAGCAACATGCTCGGCACGGACTTGATGGGAATAAGGTTGATCTGCCCACCAAATACCGGTCAACCCTACTAACATGCCGCATACAATCATTCCCGCCACGACCATCCCGCGTTTGGTGGACTGTGCCAGCACCCGTGACGACGCGTGCTTTCCGTACATTTCTCCTGGAATGAAAGCGTCTTGGAGTAAAGCTTCTTTCGCTGCCATGGATTGAAATGTCGAGGAAGCTGCGGAGTCTCCCACGGGGTGTCTGTCGTGACTTTCTTGGCCAGGCAAGGTAGTCATGAAAGCAGCGCTAGGGCTAATTTTCTGCCCGGCGCCGGAAGCTGAAGGCTGTGTAGAATCAGCGGGTCGTGGCGTTGGGGTGATCGCTGAAGCGGTGGCAAGTTGCCGGCACGGGACGACATTGGTATCCAAGGGCATGCCATGCTTGCTGCGAAACCTCACCCTCGGGGAAGAGGGATGGGCGTCGATTGCTTTTGGCTGCGACGGTGTTGCGGGTTCTGATAAAGAATCTTCATGCGTCATGGACATTCACCCTTCATGAACTGAAGGACTTAAAAAGAGAGCGGGGCGGCAAGTCCTGAGTAGCTATACCTTTCAGGCAGGCGGCTAAAGCGAGCTCTTACATCAGGTAATGTTGCCGTTATATCTGGTTACCTGGTACTTTACTTGAAAAAAAGACAAATTTTGATCTTGCTCTGTTTTTCTGGCAAGCTTAGAATCGATGTAACAAAAAATATCGATGTGCGATAAATGCGAAGGTAGCCAGTATGGTTACACGATACTTCTTTGATCGCAGTGTTTAGTCAAGCGTGACCGCCCAGTGCACTTCTCCAAACTGCGCCTGTTGATCGTAAAGTTGCCCTATAGGCAGTCAAACGTGTGATATTGATCCTGACAATGAACTTTTCCAGGAAAAGGCGTAACAATAGCGGTTCTCTGCCGTGCTTGCAGTTGAGTAAGAGTACACCATTGTCCTTCAACGGAATCTTGCCACCCTATTATTAAAAACGAGTGATCGTTGCCTGCTTTATCAAAACGCAAGCATCAGATCACCTTACTCTCCAGGAGATATGCATGCTTCGTTCAGAAACGCTTTTTGGTAAAAGAGACGTTAGTCCCAATAAAGCCAATACGCCTGCTAACCCTGCAACCAACCCCTCGATTTCAACCGTAAAAGTCACCCCTCCTAGCAGTGCGAGTACACCTAGCGTCATTTCGGAGCCATCTTCCGTAGTTGACCCCAAAGCACCCGCTGCCGAGATCGCTGAAAGCGGCAGCAAGTTGATCGTCGGGCCTAACATCAAGCTAAAAGGTGTCGAAATTACCGATTGCGATACGCTGGTAGTCGAAGGGCGCGTCGAGGCGACCATGCATTCCCGCGTAATCCAGATCGCTGCATCAGGGACCTTCAGTGGCTCGGCAGAGATCGATATCGCTGAAATTCATGGTGAGTTCGAAGGTGAACTGACGGTGCGTGAAAAACTGGTGATATATTCCACCGGCAAGGTATCTGGGACGATTCACTACGGCAAGCTAGTGATCGAAGAGGGTGGCCAGCTTTCGGGCAATGTCCAGGTTGGCTTGGTTGCGCCCGTCAAGAACCTGTCAGTAGCAAAAAGCGTTTGATGCCAATTTTCCCAAGGGTTGCCTGAAACGGCACTCTCCATTTCTTGGCTTCTGTAATAAAAAAACACCGGCATTCTTTGGAATGACTGGTGTTTTTTTATGAAGTTACGCAGTGAGCGACTTGAGGACCGCGTGAGGCAGAGACGGGAAGGTTTCCGCCTGACTCACTCGACCTCGTAGCTTATTTAATTCGCGTTTAGTCGAACTTGTAGCGTACCCCAACTGAAGCCATGTTGGCCTTGATGTTGAAGCCATCTTTTTTCGCTACCTTGCCAAAGTCTTCATACTCGACCACCATTGCTACATTGGGCGAGAAGTTGAAGGCTGCGCCGACACCAATGACAGGCGTTGCACGGTTTTCTGAGCGGCTGTAGCCTGGTGCCTGCAGTTTGGTGCGGCTGGCGGCCAGACCGGCCTTGGCAAACAGAGAAAACTGATCGTTCACAGGCAGTGTGCCGGTGGCCGCCAGATACAACGCTTGAGGCTTGGAGCTAGCACTGTTCAGTCGACCTTTGCCGAAATCCACGAAGCCGGCTTCCAAGCCAAAATTTTCATTGAAGCCATAACCGCCATACAGCTTCACGCCGGTATTGCTGTCAGTGCGCGATCCAAAGCCATCCACGCGCAATTTTTGGTCAGTGCTACCGACGTTCAGGCCTAGGTAGCTGGTGTTCAGAGCCGACTGCTGGTTTTGGTACTGTGCTTGGGCAGCAAACGGAACTGCCAGTACGGTTGCCAATACAGCGCCTACAATTTTTGGGTTCATATCAAATTCCTCTCGTAAATCAGATGGGGCGACTTAAGCAGTAGCCCAAAAGCATAGGAAAGTGTGAAGCTGGATCTGCCTGGTAGCTTGAGCGCACCAATTGGGCGATCTGCAAGCACAAGAGGCAAGGATGCTCTTTCGCTTCCTAAATGAAAACACTCTAAAGCGAGCCATTACACAAGTGGGTTAAGACTTGTAATAATTTATATCGCAATCTTTAATACTTCTATTCTAGCACTCGGGATTTCTGACTTGCCTGCAGGGCGGCGTCCTGCTCTCTTCAAAATATGTTGGCGAAAAAAGACAGTGTTGCTTTCGAGTTCCGATTTTTCTCAATGCGAGCATTTTTGTGTAGTGCGTGGATAAAGCGTAGCCATGCATACAAAACACGTTTCCCTAGCCGACAATACAGCTCACTACACTCACTTTGTTATCCCATGGCCATCTATGCAATCGGGGATGTGCAAGGTTGCAACGCACGTCTTTTGGCGCTTCTTGAGCGCATCCACCATATCGATCCACAAGCCCACCTTTTTTTTGTAGGCGACCTGATCAACCGGGGGCCGCAATCCCTGGAAACCTTACGCACTGTCCGGGCACTTTCAGATGCAACGGGTCGGGTGCAAGTGGTACTAGGCAACCATGACCTGCATCTGCTGGCGGTGGCCCACGGTATTCGCCAACCGCATCGCTCCGATACGCTGCAGGAGATATTGCAGGCGCCGGATCGAGACGAGCTGTTGGATTGGCTGCGCCGTCAACCTTTGGCGCACTGGGAAGACGGTTATCTGATGGTGCACGCGGGCGTCCTGCCGCAGTGGAGCGCAGCCCAAGCGTTAGCTTTGGCAGGCGAGGTGGAAAGCATGCTGCGCTCTGAAGGGTGGATGGATTTTCTGCAACAAATGTACGGCAATGCACCCATGCGCTGGGACGACGGGTTGCAAGGCATTGAGCGTTTGCGATGCATCGTCAACGGCCTCACGCGTCTGCGCTTTTGCCAGCCAGACGGAAGTATGGAATTCTCCCACTCAGGCGCACCTGACGACGCACCAACAGGCTACCTGCCATGGTTTGATGTACCCGGGCGCAAAACAGCGCAAGACACGGTGATGTTTGGTCATTGGTCTGCCTTGGGCGTGTTGCAGCGTTCCAGGTTGATCGGGCTGGACAGTGGTTGCGTCTGGGGTGGCCAGCTCACCGCCGTGTGCCTGGAAGACCGCAACATGCTGCAAGAGGATTGTGGGCAATATTGCCAGCCAGGATAAAGGGCTCGACTTCTTGAAAGTGCAAGCTCCTGCGCAGCGCTGTCACTGCTCATGATTGAGACAGACCAACAAAGAGGCGGGAACAAACAGAAGATGCCCTATACGCAATTCTGCGCAACGCCCAGCCAGGAAGGAAGCTGTAGGCTTTCTGGTTGCTGTCCTTTCATGCATGTTTAGGAGAATTTCACATGAAATGTCGTACAAGCTTGACCACGCTGGCTCTGACGCTTGGACTGGCGGGAGTGGCGCAGGCCCAGACCAGTTCCGATCCTGTGGCCACAGCACCTTCGTCTGACGCCAAGACCGTCACGCTCCATAAAGTCAACAAAAAGGGAGAAGGCAAGGAAGTCGGCACCGTTACATTGAGCGAAACTGTGTATGGCGTCGTCTTTACGCCCGAACTTACTGGTCTCAGCGCTGGCCTGCATGGCTTTCATGTGCATGAAAACCCGAGCTGTGAACCGCAAGAGAAAGATGGCAAAGTCGTGCCGGCTGGCGCAGCAGGCAGCCATCTCGACCCTGAGAAGAAAAGCAGTCATGGCGCACCTTGGGGTGATGGCCACCTAGGCGACCTGCCGGCGTTGTATGTGGACGCAGATGGCAAAGCGACCCATCCCGTGCTCGCTCCCCGCCTCAAGCTTGCAGACGTTGCCGGGCATGCACTCATGGTGCATGAGAGTGGCGACAACTATTCGGATGACCCTAAACCTCTGGGTGGCGGTGGCGGCAGAATGGCTTGTGGCGTGATCAAGTGAGCTGAGGGCATCAACAGGGATGGCCTTTGTCAAAGCCGGAGATCCTAAGATTTCCGGCTTTTCTTAACAAAGAAGATGGCCGTGCATGCATTTGCAGTCAGTCAGAGTAATCATTGGATAGGTGGTGTATTGCCGACTGCTTTCATGGCTGCAAGCCTGCAAGTCTTTATCCAGCGCAGACTTGAGAACAAGCTCAGAACTTTTTTCTATAAGCCTTAAGTCTGAATAAGCTTTACCGGGAGGAATTTATGACGACACAATTCAAGACCGGCGACCATGTGCGCTGGAATTCGGAAGCCGGCCAAGTCACCGGCAAGATCATCAAAGTTCATAAGCAGGATACCGACTACAAGGGTCATGTCCGGCACGCCAATGCAGAAGAGCCACAGTACGAAATCAAGAGTGACAAGACCGATCATGTCGCCATGCACAAAGGCTCGGCTTTGCACAAGGTGAAGTAGTTGTTCTCATGGTCGGTCCTTTTGAAATGGACCTCGTGATTCAATCATCATCGGTTATGGCGCTCATTGGGTGTATTCCTCCGGCCGAAGCGGAAGTTAACCATTACCAAAAACTGATCAAAAAGGTCACTGTCGAGGGCTGCCGCAAACCAGCCAGCCTCCATAGAATCCAGGGCGCTGCATTCAGTCATAGGGCCAGGTACCAATTTTGTATTCTTTGACACCACATACTTCATGTCCAAATTTTTCACCATGGAGCAAATGAGATGAAGATGAAAGCGATAGTGGCTGTATGGGCAGATGCGTTGGATACCCTGTCTCTGATGGACGTAGCGGTTCCAGAAATTAGCGATGAAGAAGTGCTGGTGCGTGTTCAGGCAATTGGAGTGGGCCTTCATGATCGCTGGTTCTTGCCGGAGAACGCCAGCTTCCCTTATCCAATCGGGATCGAGGCTGCTGGCATGTCGAAATAATCGGCGCGAAAGTAGCCGCTTGTCGGTCGGGCGACCATGTCATATTCGTCAACAGCATGCAGCCCAAGGGCGGAACCTTGGCTGAGTTCAAGACGGTGCCCGAGCGCGCTTGCCTCAGTCCGTTTACTTGATCTCGAGCGGGGAAGCACAGTATTCATGGCAGGTGCCTCTGGTGCCATCGGCACCCTGGCGATCCAGCTGGCCCGATTGCGCGACTGCCGCGTTGCAGCGTCTGCGTCAGTCAACAATCATGACTACTTGCGCTCGCTTGGCGCGGAATTGACAGTTGACTACCGCGATGCGGATTGGATGGAGCAGGTGCGACGCTGGGCGCCGGATGGTGTTGATGCAGCGCTTGCCATCCAGCCAAAAACAGGCGTCGATTGCATGCGCACGGTCCGAAACGGCGGCAAGGTCGTCGATGTCAGGAGATCAACTTGCGGCCGAGAGACAGATCGCGGTGAAGCAGGTCATCGTAGGGACGCGCAAGCCCAGCTGGCCAAGTTGACGCAGCAAGTTGCATCCTGTCACATCCATGTCGATGTAGAGCAAGTCTATTCTTTCTAGTAAGGCATTGCAGCACTTGAGAAAGCCGAGGCCCGAAATGCGCGGGGAAAGATTGTATTAAGTTTGAGTTGAGTGATCAGCCCTCGCTTTCATTCCAGACGAAAAAAAACCCAACCGATTAAGGTTAGGTTTTGGCATTTGGTGGGGCGGCGGGAATCGAACCCGCGTCCTATCCAGTGTTCATGCGGGTTTGCGGAGGTTGGTTGGCACAATGTTGTCATTGAGATTGGATTCAGCCCCAAAAAGCGCCTCAGCCTTGCTTCCAGCCAACGTGTCCGCATCGGGCATCCAGCGCCCATAAACACGCGCAATCATCGTCCAGTCGGTGTGCCCCATTTGTCCGGCTACCCACATCGGATGTTCGCCGGCACTCAACATCATTGAGGCAAAGGTATGCCGGGTTTGATACGGACGGCGGTACCGCACACCGGCGCGCTTGAGTGCACCAGTCCATAGCGTCTTGCGGATTGGCTGATCGCCTTCCCAGCGTTCTCCGGTACGCGGATTCTGGAATACTTCCTTGCCTGCAAGAAAAGTATGCGCCTTCTGTGCCTCCAATGCCTCACGCGCATGACGTAGAAGCTTGACGTCACGCTTTCCGGATGCCGTCTTGGTCACTTCTGCCGTGCCCGATGCCTGCGTCATGGCTCGAGATACGCGCACCTCGCCCCTGATCCAGTCAATATCGCCCCACTCCAATGCAACAAGCTCAGACGTGCGCAAGCCAGTCCAAAAGGCAAACTGAATAAGGTTCCGTCCTTGGCCGTCGAGCTTTGCCTGGATCAACTGCTGCTCTTCGATTGTGAAGGGATCAACGTCATCCCGCTCTTTCGGCGCTTCCTTTCTTGCGTAGCGCCAGCCCGACAGCGGATTGACCTCGATGTATTCAGATTCGATAGCGTCATCCAGCGCCTTACGCAGGACGGACTGGATGTTGGCTAGGGTTTTGTTGCTGGACTCGACGGTATCAAGACGCTCGCGCACGTCCTTGCGCCGCAGCTCCGACAGCATGAAGCTGCCGAACCAGGGCATCAATTGATTTTCCACGATCTTGCGATAGCCGGCGAAGGTGCTGGCCTTCAGGTGCTTGCGCTGCTGGGCCAGCCAGGTGCCGAGGAAGATTTCGAGATTCTGCACGTCGCCCGGATGACGAGCGAAGAGTGCAGCTTTAGTTGACTGCGGGAAAGTGGCGGCGTAATCGAAGGTGCTGGTGGCTATCGCGTGCTGGATAGCCGCCCGGTGCTGCTCTGCCCGCTTTAAGTTAGGGGCTGAGGGCTTGAGAGCAATCCTCTCCCTGCACCTGACGCCTTGGTACATGAACGAGATTTCGATACTACTCTCCGAGGCTTTTTTAACACCCCGCCCGCAACGACCCATAACTCATACCCTTTTACATCAATCAGCACGCGGTTATCTGGCGCCTTCGCCCACACTTCATCTTGCGGCCACACCCCATCCCTGATCTTTGATCGGATAGCGTCGGGCGTGTAGCCAGTTTCCTTTGCGAATTTTTCAATCGTCAGGAAGCGCATCATAATCTACTCCTCACTTTTCCAGCCCCGGATCACCGTGCTTGCACTGCCAGTTTTGGTCTGGCTCAAGCGCCTTTGCGTTCAGTCGATCCCATACCGCCTGCTTTTCTGCGTCCGTGAATCCAATCCAGCCGAACACTTCCTCGACCGTCCTGCCGCAAGCCTTGCAGAGCAGGTCGCCGTGGTACGTCGTGCAGTAGCCTTGGCAGGGTGAGTCCGGCGTGCGGATGCTCATGCTCCACCCTTCCGCATAGCCGCATCAATAGCATCGGAAAAATCTCCTTTGCCGCCCCAGTCGTCGTACACATCAAGCCAATTCATGGCCTGATTGCCGCCAATCTCAACCGCGAATCTCCAGCGCGCAGCGTCACGGATGGCTTGGGCGTCTGTCTGTGCGGAATTACAATCCGCCCACCATTCAATTGCGGAAAGCAAGTCGTGCGCAGTCAATTCGTATCGATCCCCATCGTGGGGCTCGCCGCCCTCCTGTCCGTAACGCAATGCGCAGAAATGGCTGTAAAGAAACTCACGCACCTCAGCAGCATCGCGCGGCCACGCCACCGTCTCTGCGCTCACCTCTGATTTTGCAGGTGGCGTCGGGGCGTGGGTGAGCATTTCCCGCCAAATCGTGCCGATGCTGTTGCTCGTCGGGTATCTAACATGCTGACCCATGAATGTCATTGCTGACGTCGGCTCCACCGGCACTAGTTTCCAGCCCTCCGGCACCGCCCATCCGTGGTATGTCGCCGTTCTCATGCCCCACCCCCATTCATCCGATCCAAGTGCGCCCGCATATCGTCCGATGCAGCCTTGCGCCCCTTGTTGTATGCCGCCTGCCATGCCTTCCATGAAGTGCATGCGCCCATGAGGGAGTAGCCGTCTTGTGATCGCGCTACTGCTGCCGGGCTGGCACCTTCGTCTGAGTACCAATGCTCAAACTCGCGCCTCGCTTTATCGTCGCTCATACTTCCTCCCTGCAAACAAATGGCGATAGATCCGGCCCTTGCCAGCCGTCCGGCTTCATGACCTTGCCGTTGTCGTCCTTTGCCATCACGCCATCGGCCCCGATCTTGTCGTGATTGGCCCGGCTGACTTCCTGGCATGCGCCGGTTACGTCTGCGCCTTGCGAGTAGGCGGATGCCTGCGATACCCAGGCTAGATCAATGTCGGCGTCTAGCAGCTCTTCGGGATCGGCTCGCTCAATACGCAGGTCGTAAATTCCCTGCTTGAAGCGCTTGCTCATGTGATTCAGCTGATCGGCAAAGCCCATTAAGCCCAGCGCATCCATCTTTTCAGCCAATTCCTCGCATTGCAGCCCGGTATACAGCGCCGCCTGGCGCACGTTAAATCCATCTGTCGTCTGCCCTGCCGCCTGCATAAATGTCTTGATATCCATGTTCAAATCTCCCTAACCTTCAATTCCATGATCGGCATCGTCCATACCGCCTTGCCGCCTACCTTGATATGTGCCACTGGCCCTCTGACCTTCGCTACAACCCCATGCCAAGGGCCGTAGCGGGTATCGAAATCGACCAGGGCGCCGGGCTTGATGCCGACCATTACTTAATCTCCACACGTATGCCGCGCACCAGCACAGCGCCCGGAACATCCTTGCCTGCCTGCAATGCCTCCTTGATCGCTCGCTTATCCACCGCGGGCGGGGGTGGCGCGGCTAGCCACATATATTCAGCCGGCACTAGACCCGGCTCGAACACGTCCACGGCTGGCGGGTTATGGCGTAGCGATAGGGCGAAATGGGCGCACTCGATCTTTTGCACACCGGCTATCTCCATGCAGGTTTTCGCGTACTCCTTCAGCGACTCTGCGCGGCGCTCAATACGCTTGCGCCGCTCTGCCATGTCCGCTTCGGCCTGCTTGATCGCGGCTGCGGTCGCCTCCAGATTCTTGACCGCGTAGGCCACGTTCTGCGCCTTGGCTTCGAGCGGGTAGGATTCCGCTTCGAGCGTGTCGGCAATGGTCTGTTCGTCGTCCTGCGTACTCATGAGACGCTCGACCAGAGCGCGGTGCTCATGCGCGATTTCGTATAGGTTCATGACTGGCCTCAGAACGGAATGTCATCATCCATGCCTGCGAAGCCGGAGCTTTGCGCTGGCTGGCTGGCAGGTGCATGACCATTGGTTTTCAGCTTACGCACATCGACCAGTTGCGCTATCAGCTTGGAGAGGACTTCGGGCGAACGCTTCTCCAGAATCTCGAGCGCCACTTGCTCAGTCTGCGGATCAAAGAATCCAGCAATGGAAGGTTTCTGCGCAATCTCACCACTCCTTTTTTCGTACTCTTCCATTTGCACCAGCAGACCAATGGGCGCATCCATCAGGCTGGGGAAAATCTCCGCCTCTACCTCGATCACGGCTTGCGCATCACGGTCGTATTCATTGACCAGCCCGAACTTGGATTCGATGCCGCGTTGCTTAAGGCAAGTCATCAGCGCCTGGAGCTGCTTGAAGCCATAGATCTGCTTGCCTTGGTCATTGATCGTCCACAGCGTCAGGTAGTCGGCTGACTGGCCGTTGTCGGCCTGGAACGACAGCTCGATGCCCTGGGTTCCCTTCTTGCTTTCTACCTTCTTGGCCTTGGTGAAGATGCCGGTATATTTGCCGGTTTCGTTGATGCGGCCATTGCCTGAGTCAGCTTGTTTTGCGGCGTCGGTGTCGAGTGTGTAAGTGGTCATTTTGTTATGCTCCGATGAGTTCGTAATATTCTGAAATTGCGGCGTCTACTGCTACTAAGTCATTCGGGATGCGCTCCGAATCAAACATGCCAAGCGGTGTTTTCACCGTGTCTCGACCGTTATTCCTGGTACTGAAAAAGTAATCTTTGTCCGTGACGACGGTGCGTAGCACGATGGTGAACAGGCCTTCAGGCGTAATCTTTTCGTCCAGCAATTTGCCGATAGTTTTGATCTTCACGTTGCCTTGGTCGTCTGTAGCGGTGTGGCTCATTAGGTAGACGCGCACATCGTCTGGCAGCGAGTTGGCCGCGTTAAAGACTTCCCATGCGTGCTTGGCTATCTCGGTGAACTTGTCAAAGCCGCGCTCGTCTGACCGGCGCATGAACTCGTTTGCCAGCACATACTGGAAGTCATCGACGATGATGATTTTTCGCTTGGTCTTGCGCATCAGGGTGCTAATCATTTGCCAGTCATCTGATACGAAGATGTTCCCGTTCTTGTTGGTCTCGGCGTGGAAGTAAGACCAGCCTTTAGAGCGGAAGGGGAGTGGCTTCTTGACCACCTGGATCAAGAGGGTGTTGGCGGGGTCGAGGTTGCGCATGGCTGTTGATTTTCCGGTGCCGGACTCGCCCAGGATTACGGTTGATATGCTCATTTTCTTTCTCACTCTCTTTGCTGTTGTGTTCTATGTAGTCTTGTTGTTCTTCTTGCTCTTGTTGCTGCCTCCAGCAAGCACCTGTCATCTGTAGAGCCGCTGTAACCGTGAGTTGGCCTCTGCTATTTGGTAGTGCCGATACTTCTTTGCTTCCCTGTGGTCAAGGTCGATTCTGTCCATGACTTCAATGTCGGCCTGCCAGACGTTGATCCGATTGCGTAGCCAGCAGCGCTTGATCCATGTGCCCACTGGCTTGGTCAGCGGGGCGAATAGGGTGCGAATGTCGTTCATTGATGGCTTCCTTCAGGTTGTGCAATGCGGAACTCATAGCCGGGCAGATCGAACGTAGCCAGCCCTTTTCCTTGCTGAAGCGGCCCCCAGTTGTCTTCACGTGGATTGGCTATCTCTACCGGCTGGCCTTGGATGTATGCCGCCACTTCTGCGGGCCACTGGTGCGCTTTCATGCTGCCCCCGTCCATGCCATCACCACCACAAAAACCATTGCCACTGTGCAAGCCACCTTCACCGGCAGATCTGCGTCTGTGCGCAGTGCGTATCGAATCTTTGCCATGTCTATTTCCTAGTAATTGGTTACGCAAAAAGCCGCTCTTGGCCCATCGCTTCAAGCTCTTGTGGTGTCGGCATCGGTAGTGGTGCGTCTTCGTCAAAGCAGCACTCCTGGGCTTCCTCGATGTCACTGAAGGTGTCGCCGCAATCGCCGCACACAAACCGCTCGAACACTTCCGGCCTGCAACAGTCCTCTGCTTCCCACTCTCTTTCGTGAAGCTCGCAGCAGCCGTCACACAGGTATTTCGTTGTTACGTTCATCGTCTTTTCCTAATTGGTTCCAACTGGTAGCCCCACTACCGCGATGCCAACTACTGGACGAAGAGTGTTCTCGCTTCCAGCAATGGGGCTACCGGTTGGTTCCGGCCTTCAATTCACCAGCCGCAATCGCTGGCGTCGTATGCGTAATCCATGCGCTCAACTTCGTCCGGCGCTTCCCATGCGTGGCCTGGCACCTCTACCAACTTGCCTTCGAGCATCACGTCCGCATCGCAGCAGTCCGACAGAATCACCAGCCCCATCCCGCCATCGTCATCAACCTGGATCTCGGCCTCCGACCCAGTGCAAT
>JBBSSV010000009.1:0-17818 GCA_038241705.1 Burkholderiales bacterium
CAAACGGTGAGCCCTGGGCAGCAGGCTCACCGCACTCGCCGCCTCTAGGACGGCTTCATGGGTTAGATCACACCCTGCGCCAGCATGGCGTCGGCTACCTTGACAAAGCCGGCGACATTAGCGCCGTTGACGTAATTGACCTTGCCTTCCTTGTCGGTGCCGTATTCGACACAAGCGTTGTGAATGCCCTGCATGATTTCCAGCAGGCGAGCATCGACCTCTTCCCGGGCCCAAGACAGGCGCATGGCGTTTTGAGTCATTTCCAGGCCAGAGGTGGCTACACCGCCTGCATTACTGGCCTTGCCGGGTGCGTACAGAACCTTATTGTGCTCGAAGACTTCCACGGCTTCGGCAGTGGAAGGCATGTTGGCGCCTTCGGCTACGCAGATCAGGCCGTTTTTCACCAAGGTCTGGGCATCGGCTCCGTTCAGTTCATTCTGTGTAGCGCAAGGCAACGCCACATCGACGGGAATATGCCAGGGCGTAACGTTAGCTTCGAACTTGACGCCTACGCGCTTGGCGTACTGACTGACGCGGCCGTAGAGATTGTTTTTCACATCCATCAGCTTGGCCAGCTTTTCGGGCGTGAAGCCGTCCGGATCATAAACCGTGCCGGTCGAGTCTGAAATGGTCATAACGGTTGCGCCCAGCTCCATGGCTTTTTCAATGGCATATTGCGCCACGTTACCCGAACCCGACACCGACACTTTCAGACCATCCAGCGAACGACCAGCGTGCTTCAACATTTCCTGTGCAAAATATACTGTCCCGTAACCCGTGGCCTCCGGACGCACCAACGATCCGCCAAAGCTCAGGTCCTTCCCAGTAAATACACAGTCGGACCGGTTGGACAATTTTTTCATCATCCCGGTCATAAAGCCGATTTCCCGCTTGCCCACGCCAATGTCGCCTGCGGGCACGTCGGTATCGGAGCCGATATGGCGAAACAGTTCGCTCATGAAGGCCTGGCAAAAGCGCATGATCTCGCCATGGCTCTTGCCCTTTGGGTCAAAATTGGAACCGCCCTTGCCGCCACCCATGGGCAGCGTGGTCAGCGAATTTTTAAAGGTTTGTTCGAACCCCAGAAATTTCAGGATCGACAGGTTGACCGATGGGTGGAAGCGGATGCCTCCCTTGTAAGGGCCAATGGCGGAACTGTGTTGAACACGGTAGCCCCGATTGACCTGCACCTCACCCTGATCGTCCACCCATGCCACTCGAAACTGGATGACTCGCTCTGGCTCCACCAGACGATCAAGCAAGCCATATTCCGCATATCGTGGGTTTTTTTCAATGTAAGACCAGACGCTGCCCACGACTTCGCCGACGGCCTGCAAGAACTCGGGTTCACCCGGGTTACGTGCAGTGACTGCGTTCAGAAATTCATGTGCCTGCTGGTATTTCATGATCTTTACCTTTCGTAGGTTATCGGTATGCGGCAGTCGATTGCTTTTACCCGCATCAGTTATTTTGCGCCTATTTTGTTTTTTTACGCAAAAGTTTTATCGATTTCAGGCCAGAAAAACCTGTGTGGTGTTGAAAGAAAACGCACCGGCCGCTGTGCCCGGCCTTCTCTATAGAAAAGGTGTTGATCGCCATAACGTCAGGTCCCTTGCTCTATCAAGGCCCTTGCATCTGCATTACGCTTATTTCCTGGAACCTTCCCATCACTTCTTGGTTAATGCATGTGCCGCTGCGGGGCTTCGAAAGTAGCGCTGACTGGGGCTGGGTTATAATTTCACGTTTAATTTCACGTCATGTTTCAGGATAATTTGCTATGGAAGCAGAACGCCTTAATGCCCTTTCCCACCTGCTGGATGATCTGAGCGATCGCCAGGAGCAACTTCGGAGGTATCTTTGACTTCGATGTCAAGTCAGAGAAGCTGGAACAGCTCAATCAGGAATTAGAAGACCCCGAAATCTGGAACGACCCAAAACGCGCCCAAGACATGGGCCGCGAAAAGAAATCGCTTGAAACCATAGTCCATACCCTGACCCAGGCAGAAGGCGGCCTGAACGATGCCACCGAACTGTTCGAGATGGCGCGTGAGGAACACGATGAAGCCACCCTGGAAGCCATCGAAGCCGACGCCGAGAGCATCCGGCAAGATATCGAAGAGATGGAATTTCGGCGCATGTTCAACAACCCAATGGACCCGAACAACTGCTTCGTCGAAATTCACGCTGGCGCCGGCGGCACCGAAGCTCAGGACTGGGCCTCCATGCTGATGCGTCAATATCTGCGCTACAGCGAGCGCAAGGGTTTCAAGGTTGAGATTTTGGAACAGTCGGACGGCGACGTGGCCGGCATCAAAACCGCCACGTTGAAGGTCGAAGGCGATTACGCCTACGGCTTCTTGCGTACCGAAACAGGGGTGCATCGCTTGGTACGCAAATCTCCCTTTGACTCCTCTAGTGGTCGCCACACTTCCTTTTGTAGCCTCTTTGTCTATCCCGAGGTGGATGAGTCGATTGAAATCGATATCAACCCTGCGGATGTGCGTATCGATACCTATCGCGCTTCGGGCGCTGGTGGCCAGCATATCAACAAGACCGATTCCGCGGTACGCCTGACGCACACACCTTCGGGTATCGTGGTTCAGTGCCAGAGCGACCGCAGCCAGCACCGCAATCGCGCCGAGGCCTGGGACATGCTGCGTTCGCGTCTGTATGAAATGGAACTGCGCAAGCGCCAGAGCGACAAGCAGAACCTGGAAGACTCCAAGACTGATGTCGGCTGGGGTCACCAGATTCGTTCCTATGTACTGGACCAATCGCGCATCAAGGATTTGCGCACTAATTTCGAGACCGGCAATACCCGAGCGGTCCTTGACGGCGATCTGGATGACTTTATCGCCGCATCACTCAAACAAGGCGTCTGAAACCAGGATGACTGACACAAGCATTACCGCGCAACAAGAGCCGGACGAAAACTCCATCATCGCCGAGCGCCGCACCAAGCTGAACGCACTGCGTCAGCAAGGCGTGGCCTTCCCGAATGATTTCCAGCCGACCGACAAGGCAGCCGATCTGCAGGCGCGCTACGAAACTGTTGATCGTGAAGCACTGCAAAAGCAACAGGTCAAGGTCAGCGTGGCTGGCCGCATGATGCTGAAACGGGTCATGGGCAAGGCTTCCTTCGCCACGCTGCAGGACGCGTCCGGTCCTCAAGCCGATGGACGAATCCAGGTTTACATCACCAATGAACTGGTGGGCGAAGACCGGCACGAAGCCTTCAAGCACTACGACTTGGGCGATATCCTGGGCGTGGAAGGCACCCTGTTCAAGACCAAGACTGGTGAGCTCTCGATCCGTCCGCATACGCTGCGCCTGCTAACCAAGTCGCTGCGTCCGCTGCCTGACAAATTTCACGGCCTGTCCGATCAGGAAATCCGTTACCGCCAGCGTTATGTCGATCTGATCGTCAACCCACATACTCGGCGCACCTTCAAGGCGCGCACGGCGGCGATTGCTTCCATCCGGCGCTTCATGGCCGAGCATGAATTCATGGAAGTCGAAACGCCCATGCTGCACGGGATTCCGGGTGGCGCGGCAGCCAAGCCCTTTACTACTCACCACAATGCTCTGGACATGGAAATGTTCCTGCGCATTGCGCCTGAGCTGTATCTCAAGCGTCTAGTGGTCGGCGGCTTCGAGCGCGTGTATGAGATCAACCGCAACTTCCGCAACGAGGGCGTGTCACCACGCCACAATCCGGAATTCACGATGATGGAGTTCTACGCTGCGTATGTGGAATACCGCTGGTTAATGGACTTCACTGAAGCCGTGATTCGCCAGACGGCGCTGGATGCCCATGGCACAACCTGCCTGACTTATCAGGGACAAGAACTGGACCTGAGCAAGCCCTTTCATCGTATGACCATCGTCGAAGCCATCAGCCAGCATGCACCCCACTACACACTGGAACAGTTGCAGGACGAGGATTTTCTGAAGACCGAATTGCAGAAATTTGGCGTGACGCCACACGTCATCAGTGGCCTGGGTGCGCTGCAATTGTCGCTGTTTGAGGAAGTGGCCGAAGCCAAGCTGTGGGAGCCGACCTTCATCATCGACTATCCAGTAGAAGTCTCGCCCCTGGCGCGCGAATCGGATACCCAGCCTGGCATTACCGAGCGTTTCGAACTCTTCATCACCGGCCGTGAAATCGCCAATGGCTTTTCCGAGTTAAACGACCCGGAAGACCAGGCTGCCCGCTTTCAGGCCCAAGTGGCGGCCAAAGATGCCGGCGATGAAGAAGCCATGTACTACGATGCCGACTACATCCGCGCTCTAGAATATGGCATGCCCCCCACGGGCGGTTGCGGCATCGGCATTGATCGCTTGATGATGCTATTGACCGATTCGGCCAACATCCGGGACGTCATCCTGTTTCCGCACCTGCGGCGCGAGGACTGAAAAAACCTTTTGTCTTGCGCCGACAGTCTATGCTGAGTGTCAGTTAGTCATTTGTTGAATCTATACGAGGGATTGCCAAGGCAATCCCTTTTTTGTGTCAGGCCATGCCGATGCTCTTAATGTTTCCCTAACAAAAGTTTACCCCTGACACATTTTATGGATAGCTTGCCAGGGTGTCTTCCCCGATAATTCTTGCAGTGTGGGGAGCGCTGTGCTCTCTTCTAGGAGGAAAAAACGATGACAACCAAAAATAATTCCAATCGACTGCATCCTTTGATCGCTACCGCGGCCTGCTCGGTCATTCTTGTCAGCCTGGTGGGCGTGGCTGCTATCACCGGCCTGTTGCCAGATTCACGCGGCAACACAGCTCCCCTTGCGGCGGTCTCAGAAAACACTCTTGATATCAGCGGTACAGATAAGACCGCCACTGCAGACGACACACCGCTGGCGAGCAAACTGGTGGCAGAAAAGCTCGTAGAAGAACCTGCCAAGCAGACAAGCACCCCCAAGCCTACTCCCAAGCCGCAGCCAGTACGTCAGGCCAAAAACGAATTCGCCGTCCAGCCCATCACGCGCCCTGCCCCCTATCAGCCCCTGGTTGCGGCTAGAGCTCCGACCTGCAATAGCTGTGGCAAAGTGGAATCGGTATATGCCGTAGCGGGCTCAGGCAACAGTGGCATCGGCGTTGCGGCCGGTACCGTGGTCGGTGGCCTGCTTGGCAACAAGATCGGCAAGGGCAATGGTCGCAAGGTAGCAACCGTGGCTGGTGCCATCGGCGGCAGCTTGGCAGGCCTTGAAGTTGAGCGCCGCATCGGCACCTCGTATGAAGTGCGCGTCAGAATGGAAGATGGACAGGTTCGCACTTTCCCTTACAACAATCAGCCGTCCTGGCAGAGCGGCGACCGCATTCGCGTGGTCAATGGCTACCTGACTGCTCAGGGTTAAAACAAAAAAGGCGACCACGAAGGTCGCCTTTTTTGTTATCAATTATTTTTAACAGAACTCAGTCCGCAGCTTCCTC
Source organism: Burkholderiales bacterium (assembly GCA_038241705.1). Classification (GTDB taxonomy): domain Bacteria; phylum Pseudomonadota; class Gammaproteobacteria; order Burkholderiales; family Burkholderiaceae_D; genus JBBSSV01. The sequence goes on from JBBSSV010000009.1 coordinate 5,438, forward strand.
GATCCAGGCCATCTGGATCGCTTCCAGCATTTTTTCACTGCTGCGTTGCGGATCATCATCAAAGCCGTCCAGCTCGCAGATCCAGCGATGCAGGTCGGTAAACCGTACGCTCAAGGGATCGATATCCGGATATTTATCGGTCAGCTCTTCGGCAATACGAATCGTGTCAGTCCATTTCATGACTTTCCTCCCTGCGGTAGCTCTTTTTGAGTCAGTTGAGTCAGTTGGGCCAGCTTGACCAAGCTTTATCCCTGAGATTGCTTGATCAATGCTGCATCCGTACGGCTATTCGCGTGCGTGGTTGATGGTGTACTTCGGGATATCCACGATCAAATCTTCATCGGACAGAATGGCCTGGCAGGACAGACGCGACTGTACTTCCAGCCCCCAAGCCATATCCAGCAGGTCTTCTTCGGTGTCGTTGGGATCGGTCAGGGAATTGAAGCCTTCGCGCACAATTACGTGACAAGTGGTGCAGGCGCAAGACATTTCGCAGGCATGTTCGATCTCTATGTCGTGGTCCAGCAGGATTTCGCACACCGACTTACCCACGGGCGCATCCGTGATGGTCAGGCCTTCCGGACACAAGGTTTCATGAGGTAACACTACAATTTGTGGCACACCAGTTTCCTTTATTTAATGGGGTTGCTACGCCTGCGCCATGGCAGGCCTAGCCTATTTCGTTGATTTTCTTTCCAGCCAGGGCGCGCCTTACGCTCTGATCCATGCGCAGGGCGGCAAACTCTTCCGTACCGTGCGCCAAAGCTTCGATGGCTGTCTTCAGCGGCGCCGGGTCTTCCGTATTCAGCTGTTGCCGGACCTGTTCGAGCAGGGTGAGCAACAGCTGATGTTTGTCCTCGGACAGCAAGGCGCCATCGGCGTCTAGTGCCGACTGGGTCGCCACGATGATGCGCTCGCCATTGACCTGTTCCTCGCGTAAGGCACGTAGGCGCAGGTCACCCTCGGCCGACTTGAAGGAATCCTGCAGCATGCGCGCGACTTCATCGTCGCCCAGTCCGTAGGAAGGCTTGACCGAGATGGAAGCTTCGACTCCCGACTTCAGCTCCCGCGCCGAGACCGACAACAAACCGTCGGCGTCGACTTGATAGGTCACCCGAATTCGGGCCACCCCAGCAGCCATGGGCGGAATGCCGCGCAGCTCGAAGCGCGCGAGCGAGCGACAATCGCTGACTAGCTCACGTTCGCCTTGGACGACGTGAATCGCCATCGCGGTCTGTCCATCCTTAAAGGTTGTGAACTCCTGTGCCCGGGCGCAGGGAATGGTGGAGTTGCGAGGGATGACTTTTTCAGCCAGTCCGCCCATGGTTTCAATGCCCAGCGACAGCGGAATGACATCCAGCAGCAACCAGTCGTCGCCCGGCGCACGGTTGCCGGCCAGCAGATTGGCCTGGATCGCTGCTCCCAAAGCCACCACCTTGTCAGGGTCGAGGTTAGCAAGCGGCACGGTCTGGAAGTAGTCACCCACAGCTTTGCGCAGGTGCGGCATGCGCGTAGCGCCACCGACCAGGACCACGCCATCGATATCATCTATTTCCAGCGCAGCATCGCGCATGGCCTTTCTGGCGGGCACTAACGTCTTGTTCAACAAGCGCTCTACCAGCTCGCCCATTTTTTCTGCGCTCAGCGTCAGGCGCACTTCTTCACCCGACTCCAGGGCCGCGTCGATATGGGTTTCTGACCTGGTCGAGAGCAGTTCCTTGGCTTCACGTGCCTTGCCCATCAGCAACCGCGTGTCACGATCCGACAACGGCGCCAGCCCGGCTTGTTCAATGATCCAACACAGGATGCGATGATCGAAGTCATCGCCGCCCAGGGCGGTATCGCCGCCCGTGGCCAAGACTTCAAACACACCCTTGGTCAGCTTCAGGATGGAAATATCGAAAGTCCCGCCGCCTAGGTCATAGATGGCATAAATGCCTTCGGAGCCTTGGTCCAGCCCATAGGCAATAGCCGCTGCCGTAGGCTCGTTCAACAAGCGCAGCACGGTCAGGCCAGCCAACTGGGCCGCATCCTTGGTGGCCTGGCGCTGGGCATCATCGAAATAGGCGGGTACGGTAATGACAGCACCCACCAACTCGTCGTCCAAAGCATCTTCGGCGCGCTGACGCAGGGTGGCCAGAATCTGGGCCGAAATCTCGACCGGGCTCTTGACGCCGGCCACGGTCTTGAGCTGGACCATGCCTGGTACATCCTGAAAATCGTAAGGCAGGTTTTCAACGTAGGCAACGTCCTTCAAACCTCGCCCCATAAAGCGTTTGACTGAAATAATGGTGTTCTTGGGATCCGTGGTCTGGCTTTGCTGGGCCTTGCGACCGATATGCACCTGCCCGTCCGGCAAATAGCGGACAACAGAAGGCAGCAACGCATGTCCTTGTTCGTCGCTGAGAATTTCAGGAATGCTGTGACGAACCGCTGCCACCAAGGAATTGGTCGTACCCAAATCGATCCCGACTGCCAGGCGGTGCTGGTGCGGGGCGGTCGACATACCGGGTTCGGAGATTTGAAGAAGGGCCATGAGGTGGTTTTTTCCTACTATCTAAAAGCAAAAGCCGCGCATGCGTACGTGTTCTGGCTTTTTTCAGTTATTCAGTGCACATCAATCTTGCAGGATTTCAAGGCTATGCTGGATTTCTTCGTCGAATTTCTCCAGGAACATCAACTGGCGCACTAGTTGGCCAGCCTGGGAAAAATCTTGGGCACTGAGCAATTCACTCGTTTGCGTGAGCGCACGCTCACGCGCTTGGCGTAGCTCGTTTTCCAACTGCTCCAATGCCGGCTGGTCCTTGGCAACCCGCGCCTCGTCCAGGGCTTCACGCCATTCCATTTGCTGCATCAGGAATTCTGCCGGCATGGCGGTGTTAGATTCAGTTTCCAGATCCACGCCATTCAGTTCGCACAGATAAGCGGCACGCCTGAACGGGCTTTTCAAGGTGCGATAGGCTTCGTTGGCTTGGGTGGCCCATTGCATCGCTACCCGCTTTTCCGCATCTGGGCGACCGATGAACCGGTCGGGATGCACCTGGCTTTGCACTTCATGGTAGGCCTGGTCCAGCGCTGCCCGATCCTGCAGGAATTGCTCTGGCAGCTGAAAAAGCGCGAAGTAGTTCTGCATGGCGTCCTAAAAACAAAAGCCTGTAGGGATTCCGACAGGCTTGGGTAAAATCCTAGCTGACCACGACGCACTTGTGATCAGGCGTCGCGGCAGCCAGGGGATTAGTCAGTCAGATGCGGAAGCTTTCTCCGCAGCCGCACTCATCCTTGACGTTGGGATTGCGGAACTTGAAGCCTTCGTTTAGGCCTTCGCGGGAAAAATCCAGCTCGGTACCATCCACATAAGGCATGCTCTTGGGATCGATGAATAGCTTGATCCCCTGGGATTCAAAGACGCTGTCTTCGTCAGCGCTTTCGTCAACGTATTCCAGCTTGTAGGCCAGCCCGGAGCAGCCGGTGGTGCGCACGCCAAAGCGCACGCCCACACCCTTGCCCCGACGCTTCATAAAGCGCGAAATATGCTTGGCTGCCTGTTCAGTCAGTGTCACTGCCATGGTCTATTCCTCGTTAGCCAAAATGCCTTGCTGCAATCAAGCCACTTCTACGGGCTTGGCTGCGCCATGCCGGGTCTGGTAATCCTGCACGGCTGCCTTGATGGCGTCTTCCGCGAGGATGGAGCAGTGGATCTTGACCGGCGGCAGCGCCAGCTCTTCGGCGATGGTGGTGTTCTTGATCGACATCGCTTGGTCTAAGGTCTTGCCCTTGACCCACTCTGTCACCAGCGATGACGAGGCAATTGCCGAGCCACAGCCATAGGTCTTGAACTTCGCGTCTTCGATTACACCGTCTGCACCTACCTTGATCTGCAGACGCATGACGTCGCCACAGGCCGGCGCGCCGACCATGCCGGTACCGACTGTGTCATCTTCCTTGCCGAAGGTACCCACGTTGCGCGGGTTATCGTAGTGATCCATTACTTTGTCTGAATATGCCATTTTCTTACTCCTTCAATCAGAGGGCGCTTGGCCCTCGTCTTCCTGCTTAGCAGGAAGAAATGGTTAGTGTGCCGCCCACTGAATGCTCTCGATATCGATGCCTTCCTTGTGCATGTCCCAGAGTGGCGACAGTTCACGCAGCTTGGCCACCTTTTCACTGAGCAGCTTGATGGTAAAGTCGATCTCTTCTTCCGTGGTGAAACGGCCGATCGTGAAACGAATGGAGCTGTGCGCCAGCTCATCACTGCGCCCCAGAGCGCGCAGCACATACGAGGGCTCCAGACTGGCGGAGGTACAGGCCGAGCCGGAAGACACCGCAACGTCCTTGATCGCCATGATCAGCGATTCGCCTTCGACGTAGTTGAAGCTAATGTTGAGGTTGTGCGGCACCCTATGCTCCATGTCGCCATTGACATAGACCTCCTCGATTTCCTGCAAGCCGGTGGCCAGGCGGTCGCGCAGCACCTTGGTGCGCATGATTTCGCTGTCCATTTCTTCCTTGGCGATACGGAAGGCTTCGCCCATGCCAACAATCTGGTGCGTAGCCAGAGTGCCGGAGCGCAAACCACGCTCATGACCGCCGCCATGCATCTGGGCTTCCAAGCGCACGCGCGGACGACGGCGTACATATAGGGCACCGACACCCTTGGGACCATAAGTCTTGTGAGCGGTAAAGGTCATCAGATCGACCTTTGTCTTTTGCAGGTCGATGGGCATCTTGCCGGTAGCCTGGGCCGCGTCACAATGGAAGATCACACCCTTGCTACGGCACAACTCGCCGATCTCATCAATGGGCTGAATCACGCCGATTTCATTGTTGACCATCATCACCGACACCAGGATGGTGTCGGGCCGCATGGCGGCTTCCAGTTGCTCGACAGTGATCAGGCCATTGTCCTGAGGCTCCAGATAGGTTGCCTCGAAACCCTGACGCTCCAATTCGCGCACCGGATCAAGCACCGCCTTGTGTTCGGTCTTGACGGTAATGATGTGCTTGCCCTTAGTCTTGTAGAAATTCGCTGCACCCTTTATCGCCAAGTTGTTGGCTTCGGTCGCACCGGACGTCCAGATGATTTCACGCGGATCTGCATTCACCAACGCGGCCACATCGGCGCGCGCGTCTTCCACGGCCTTTTCCGCGCTCCAACCATAGGCATGGCTACGCGAAGCTGGGTTACCGAACTGCTCGCGCAGATAGGGAATCATCTTGTCCGCCACCCGTGGATCGATCGGCGTCGTTGCCGAGTAGTCCATGTAGATTGGGAAATGCGGCGACTTGAGGGTATCCATCAGGCTAGTTTCTAAAGGGGCATTCATTGTTTTTCCACTCCAATCAATTCAAACGGCCACATGCGGTCGAGGGGCGGCAACCACATTTTGTTCCAGGCTTTGTTGTTTTTGTTGGTCCACCAGGTCCTTGAGTGATACTGAATCCAGGTAGTCCACCATGCGTTCATTCAGCGTTGACCAAAGGTCATGGGTCATGCAGCGTCCACTTTTTTCGGCGCCATTACTTTTGCAATTTTCCCGTCCGCCACACTGGGTTGCATCCAGAGGTTCGTCAACGGCAATGATGATGTCAGCGACAGTTACATCCTCTGCCCGACGCGCCAGATGGTAACCACCACCCGGACCGCGCACTGATTCCACGATCTCGTGCCGACGGAGTTTGCCGAACAGTTGCTCTAGGTAAGAAAGCGAAATCTCCTGACGCTGACTGATCCCGGATAGCGTTACCGGGCCCTTGCCCTCACGTAAAGCCAAGTCGATCATTGCCGTTACCGCAAAGCGGCCTTTGGTAGTCAAACGCATAAACCCACACTCCTCAACTGAACGCAGGCATCGATTGCGACAGCCTTTCGTTTCAACGTTAAGAAAAAGTATACCAATACCCGACTAATTTTGTCAAGTATTGTTTTGCTGGGTTTTTGGGGTCAAAAACAGAAAAAGAAGGGAATTGGAAACCATCAAACACGTACGGCAGCTTGGAAAATAATGTATCGAGAGCTTCCGTGCCGACGTTTCCCCGTTGGTCAATGCTCGCAACGGAGCAGATGCATGGGACCAAAGAGTTGCTGCATGGCGGCATTTTGAATAAAAGACAAATTATAAGGGTGTTCAGCAATTGCCTGCGGGAAGCGAGCGCTAACGGGCATGCTGTGCAGCACTTGCGCCACCTTGCCCCACAAGATCAGCGTGGGTGGCGCGTCATCTGTATCAGCGCCCTGCTCAGCCAATGCCTGCAATATCTGCTGCAAAAACGGCCGCCAGGCACGCGCCTCCTTCAGCGGCGGCACATGCGGCCGGTAAACCAGTGTGGCATTCAACAACAGGAATCCCTGCGCCTCCAGTTTGGCCTGTAGTTGGGGCAGGTACTGGATCATGTCCGAGTCTGGGTGCGCTGCCTGCTGTGCCACTGTTTCCAGCGCCGTTCCCGATGTATGGGCTGGGTCGAGCAAGCCGTCACTCACCAGCAGCATTTTCATGAAGTTGCGCAGGGACGTGGCCCGGTTGACGCGCTTAGACATGCCGCGCTCCGACCAGAGTTCGTGCACCGCGCCATCCATGAAACATACCCCGGTCGCGCTGTCGGCGCGAGGATACGGCCCCTCTCCGATCAGCACGTAACGCACTGCCGGCAAGGGTTGGGCAAAGGCTGCAAACATGCGACCTTCGCTGGGTAAGTAAGTGTCGGCAGCTAGGGCCGGCAAGTAACCTGGATCGGCCTCAGCCATGGCGATCAGCCCCGCATGCAGGGTCGGCTTCCAGGAAGGATCGGCCAGCTGTAGGCCGGCCTCAAGCGCGGTGGATATCAAAGAAGAAATGGATTGTTAGACACGAACCAAACAGCGGCTGGCACAGTAAGGGTGCTCGACCGCCAGGACCGGAACCCGTTCATTTGCCGGTCATAGGCAAAACATTGACCGACGACAACTCACTACTGGAAGCACCGAATAACTGCACGCGCAGCTTTTGCAACTGGTCGCGAGATTGCGCTGCCTTTTCGAATTCCAGATTCTTAGCGTGTTCCACCATTTGTTTTTCCAGACGCTTGATTTCCTTGCTGACCTGCTTTTGCGTCATGGCTTCGTAATTGGCGGCACCTTCGGCTACGCGTGTCTCCAACTGTGCATCTTGTGGGCTATAAACGCCATCGATCATCTCGCGGATTTCCTTCTTGATGCCAGCCGGTGTGATGTTGTGCTCGGCATTGAAAGCGATCTGCTTGGCCCGGCGACGTTCAGTTTCATCGATGGCGCGGCGCATCGAATCCGTCACCTTGTCGCCATACAGGATGGCCATGCCGTTCAGGTTGCGTGCTGCCCGGCCAATGGTCTGGATCAGGCTGCGTTCAGAGCGCAGGAAGCCTTCCTTGTCCGCGTCCAGAATGGCGACCAGCGACACTTCCGGCAAATCCAGTCCTTCTCGCAACAGATTAATACCAACCAGCACATCGAAGGTGCCTAGGCGCAGGTCGCGTAGGATCTCGACCCGTTCGACGGTATCGATGTCACTGTGCAGATAGCGCACCTTGATGCCATGATCGCCCAGGAATTCGGTCAATTGCTCCGACATGCGCTTGGTCAAAGTGGTGACCAGCACGCGCTCGTTCTTTTTGACGCGATCCGTGATTTCCGACATCAGGTCGTCGACCTGGGTGCTTGCCGGACGCACGCTGATGAGTGGGTCCACCAGGCCGGTCGGGCGCACCACCTGTTCTACCACTTGGTCGGAATGCTCTATTTCGTAGTTTGCGGGCGTGGCCGAAACAAAAATCGTCTGGCGCATCTTTTTCTTGAATTCGTCAAAGCGCAAAGGCCGGTTGTCTAGCGCCGACGGCAGGCGAAAACCATAATCGACCAGGTTGGTTTTGCGTGCCCGATCGCCGTTGTACATGCCGTTCAACTGTCCCAGCATGACGTGCGACTCGTCCATGAACATCACCGCATCCTGGGGCAAGTAGTCGATCAGCGTCGGCGGCGGATCGCCCGGCTTGCTGCCTGAAAGGTGGCGTGAATAGTTTTCAATGCCTTTGGTAAAGCCGATTTCCTGCATCATTTCCAGGTCGAAACGGGTGCGCTGCTCCAGGCGCTGCTCTTCCACCAGCTTGTTTTCCTGGCGATACCACTCCAGGCGTTCGGAAAGTTCTTCTTTGATGGTTTCGATGGCGCGCAGCACCGTTGCCCGGGGTGTGACGTAATGCGAGCCGGGATAGACGGTAAAACGGGGAATTTTTTGTCGCACCCGGCCTGTCAACGGATCGAACAGCTGCAGGCTGTCGATTTCGTCATCAAAGGTCTCGACCCTCAACGCCAGCTCGGCATGCTCGGCCGGAAAAATATCGACGGTATCGCCGCGCACGCGGAAGGTTCCGCGGGCAAAGTCGATTTCATTGCGCACGTATTGCATCTGGATCAGTCGCGCAATCAGGTCGCGCTGGCTGATCTTGTCGTGGGTACGCAAGGTCAGAATCATCTGGTGGTATTCATTGGGATTACCAATCCCGTAGATCGCGGACACTGTGGCCACGATCACCACGTCGCGTCGCTCCATCAGCGACTTGGTGCACGACAGGCGCATCTGCTCGATGTGCTCGTTGATGGACGAATCCTTTTCAATGAATAGGTCGCGCTGGGGCACATAGGCTTCCGGTTGGTAGTAATCGTAATAGCTCACGAAATATTCCACCGCGTTATAGGGGAAGAATTCGCGGAATTCGCTATACAGTTGTGCAGCCAGAGTCTTGTTGGGTGCAAAGACGATGGTCGGCCGGCCAAGGCGCGCAATCGCGTTGGCAACGGTATAGGTTTTGCCCGACCCCGTCACCCCTAGCAAGGTTTGGTACATCAATCCATCGTTGACACCTTCAACCAGCTTTTCGATGGCAGTCGGCTGGTCTCCCGCCGGCAGAAACGGCTGGTAAAGCCGAAACGGCGAATCTGGAAATGTGATGATTTTAGACTCATCGATGGAAGGGGCAACCTGCGATAGTTCTGCCATGAATTTCGACCTTTGGTAAGATACCCACCTGCAGCTTAGCGTCGGGCGCTATATAGTGCCCGAGCGACATTCAACCCACCTGCAATGCGCTTTTGCAGTCAACTTTTGATGTTATCACGATGACCGCCAAGACCTCCGCTCCCTTGTTTTCCTCCATCGACATGGCTCCGCGTGACCCGATTCTGGGCATCACCGAAACCTACAACGCCGATCAAAACCCGAACAAGATCAATCTCGGCGTAGGCGTCTATTACGATGACAACGGCAAGGTGCCTTTGTTGCAGTGCGTGCGCAAGGCCGAAGCACAGTTGATGGAAAAATTAGCGCCCCGGACCTACCTGCCGATTGATGGCCTTGCAATCTACGACAAGGCCGTCCAGGAACTGGTATTTAGGGCCGACAGCACCGCAATTCAAGAGAAACGCGCGCTCACTGTTCAGTCCATCGGCGGCACCGGCGCGCTGAAATTGGGCGCTGACTTTCTGAAGCGCTTTTCGCCTGGCTCAGAAGTCTGGATCAGCGATCCCAGTTGGGAGAATCACCGCGCCCTGTTCGAATTCGCTGGCTTTGTCGTCAACAGCTACCCCTACTACGATCCAGCCACGCACGGTGTCAATTTCGATGCCATGATCGCCAAGCTCAAGACCCTGCCAGCCGGCGCCATCGTCGTGTTGCACGCCTGTTGCCACAACCCGACCGGTGCCGACTTGACCAATGATCAGTGGACGCAAGTCATCGAAGTCGTCAACAGCCAGGGCCTGATTCCCTTCCTGGACATGGCTTACCAGGGCTTTGGTGACAACATCGAGGAAGACGGTCTGGCCGTACGGCGTTTTGCCGACGCCGGTAGCCCAGTCTTCATCGCCAACTCGTTCTCCAAATCCTTCTCACTGTATGGCGAACGCGTCGGTGCCTTGAGCATCGTGGCCGTCGACACTGAAGAGGCCGCCCGTGTGCTGTCGCAACTCAAGCGCGTGGTCCGTACCAACTACTCCAACCCGCCTATTCATGGCAGCCAAGTCGTGGTCACTGCCCTTGCCACCCCTGAACTGCGTCAACTTTGGGAAGAAGAGCTGGCCGGCATGCGTGACCGCATCCGCGAAATGCGCCACTCTCTGGTCGAGAAGCTCAAGGTCAAGGCCCCCGACCACGACTTCGAGTTCGTTAAGCAGCAACGCGGCATGTTCTCCTACTCAGGCTTGACCAAACAGCAGGTGGATCGTTTGCGTGAAGAGTTCTCGATCTATGCCGTCGATACAGGCCGTATCTGCGTCGCCGCCCTGAACTCGCAGAACATTGACTACACGGTCGATGCCATTGCACAGGTGCTGTAAAGCACGTTAGCCGCGTTTTCCGGCTGCAAGCGTCAAATAACTGATGGGCATTGCACATTACCCTTTGACAACCTGGAAGATATTGGCTTATAATTCTGCTTCTGTTCCCTGATAGCTCAGTTGGTAGAGCGACGGACTGTTAATCCGCAGGTCCCTGGTTCGAGCCCAGGTCGGGGAGCCAAGAAATTCAAGGGGTTACGTGCAAACGTAACCCCTTTTCTTTTGTCCGACCATTTGTTGAGACAAGCTTGGCCCACTCGCCTATACCTTGTTTTTCATATGGAACATAAGCATTGAGAACCACCTAGAAACGTGGCGTAAACCAGTCTCTTCCGAGTCGGCTGCGGCCTTGCTAACTGCTCTGCTCACATTTGCCTATTTCTTCCGCTTGATTCAACAAAAAACTTAATGCCGCCGGGCAGCTCAAGCTCGCATCTGCACATCTGGAGGCTTGTTCCACCAGACGTCACTCTTGTCTCCGAAATTGTCATCTTGTTCCATAGCACCTATGCGTGACAATCGCCCTTTCCTGGCAAAAAAGCGGCTCATTGTTAAGTTGACTTTTCCGACTGAAAGTTTCAGCGCCGCATCTTAGGCAGCACCGGCCATGCCCAGGCCAGCAACATGGCTCGTCCTGCATCGCGCATCGAAGGCGCTTCTGGAATGCGTCCGAAAAGACGCCAGTAGCCATACAGTAGCCAAGCCGCTGTCAGCATCACGGTCCATTGACTATCAAAGATCAGCACGCGCAGAAACTCGCTGACCAGCCAGTGGCTCATGACTGCAGCAAACAAGGATCGAAAAAAGGGCATGAGAAATTCCTTAAGGTGAACACTCACACTGCATCAGGACTGCTCGACCGGATACCCGGCAGCACGCCAGGCCTGCCAACTTCCCGGCACATTACATACATGGCTGATTCCGTGCTGTTGCAACAGGCTGGCAGCGATCGATGCACGGTAACCGGTGCCGCAATACACGGCCAGGGAATGACTGGGCTTTTCTTTCGTCAGCGCTTCAATCTCGGTGATACGTGTCTTCAGTTCGGGCAGAAAAACATGGTGAGCCCCCGGAGTATGTCCCTTCTCCCATTCTTGCGGAGAACGCACATCTAAGACTTGGTAGCTGGACATATCTGCATGCAGCGTTGCCACATCTAGTTGCTGCAGTACCTGTAATGGCAGGCCGGCATTGCTCCAGGCGCTCATGCCGCCTACCAGATAGCCTGCAAACCGCGTAAAGCCGGTGCGCAGCAGATAGCGCGTCACAAGCGGCAGTTGTTCATCGCTGTCCAGCACTAGCAGTAATGGCGTTTCAGCTGACAGCATCCATCCGGCCCAGATCGAGAGCAAGGATGAGCCGCCGATATTGATGGCACCAACAATGTGTCCACCACCAAATGCCGCCATGTGGCGCACGTCGAGGATCACTGCTCGTTCGACTTCCATTTGTTGTCGGAACTGCGCCACCGGCAACGGCGGCACAACCGGCAAGCTGCCCAGGACTTCCGGGCCTGACTGGTTCTGTGCTTTCAAACGCGGGTAATAAACGGGCTTGGGTGGCAGATTACCCAGCACGAAGTCGCAAAAAGCTTGCTCGTCGTGGTGCTGCAGGAAAGGATTGAAGCGTCGCTCATAGCCAATGGTGCTGGAAAAGCGGTCACCAATAGCTGCGCCACAAGGCGAGCCATGTGCATGCGTCGGATATATGATGACGTGGTCATCCAGCTGAACATAAAAATCAGTCAGGGTGTGATATTGCGCTGCCGCCATCGCCGGGGCTTGCCCAGCGCCCAGTAGATCAGAGCGCCCAGCTGCATTGATCAGCAGGGAGCCGCCTGAAAACACGCCGTAGGGGGTATCTGCATGGGCTGCCTCTGCAATTAGCAGAGAAATATGTTCTGGCGTATGGCCTGGCGTGTGGCGCACTGTCAGGCAGGTGCCGCCAAATCGGAATACATCGCCATCTGTCAGCAGTTCCGCATCGAAGCCATAGGGTTCGCTGGCATGTCCGCTCAGGCAGACGCGGGCATTGCCCAG
>JBBSSV010000010.1:0-17496 GCA_038241705.1 Burkholderiales bacterium
CTTCTTGTGCGGCTTGATCGAACCCGGCTTGGCCAATACTTGACCACGCTCGACGTCTTCACGCTTGGTACCACGCAGCAACACGCCGACGTTATCGCCAGCTTGACCTTGGTCGAGCAGCTTGCGAAACATTTCCACGCCAGTGCAGATGGTTTTCTGGGTATCGCGAATCCCAACGATTTCCAGCTCTTCACCTACCTTGACGATGCCACGCTCAATACGACCGGTGACTACGGTACCGCGACCGGAAATGGAGAAAACGTCTTCGACGGGCATCAGGAAAGCACCGTCGATGGCACGATCAGGAGTCGGAATGTAGCTATCTAGCGCTTCGGCCAATGCCAACACTGCAGGCACGCCGATCGGGCTTTCGTCGCCTTCCAGCGCCAGCTTGGCCGAACCCTTGATGATGGGCACGTCGTCGCCAGGGAAGTCGTACTTGGACAGGAGCTCGCGCACTTCCATCTCGACCAGCTCGAGCAACTCTTCGTCGTCGACCATGTCGCATTTGTTCAAGAAGACCACGATGTAGGGCACACCCACCTGACGCGCCAGCAGGATGTGCTCGCGGGTCTGGGGCATCGGACCGTCAGCGGCCGAACACACCAGGATGGCACCGTCCATTTGAGCCGCACCGGTGATCATGTTCTTGACATAGTCGGCGTGGCCGGGGCAATCAACGTGGGCGTAGTGACGGTTGGTGGTCTCGTACTCAACGTGAGAGGTGCTGATGGTGATGCCACGCGCCTTCTCTTCGGGAGCATTGTCAATCTGTGCATAGTTCTTGGCTTCACCACCAAACTGCTTGGCCAGAACCGTTGCAATCGCCGCCGTCAGCGTCGTCTTACCATGATCTACGTGACCAATCGTACCCACGTTTACGTGCGGCTTGGTCCGCTCAAATTTGCCTTTTGCCATGTTGTTTTTTCCTTCAAAAGAACGATTTATTTCAGATTCGGTTTGTAAATCCCACCACAAAATGAGGCGGGCACTGTCTTATTTAGTCTTGGCGCTGACGATTGCATCAATGACATGCTTAGGCGCCTCAGCATAATGCTTGAATTCCATGCTGTAGGTTGCACGTCCCTGCGTCGCAGAGCGCAGAGCCGTTGCATAGCCAAACATTTCGGACAGCGGCACTTCGGCCTTGATGATCTTGCCACCACCGCCGGCGATTTCATCCATGCCTTGTACCATGCCCCGACGCGAAGACAGATCACCCATGACGGTACCGGCGTAGTCTTCAGGCGTCTCGACGTCAACTGCCATCATCGGCTCCAAAATGACAGGGCTGGCCTTACGGCAGCCGTCCTTGAATGCCATCGAAGCCGCCATGCGGAAGGCATTTTCGTTGGAGTCGACGTCGTGGTAGGAACCAAAAAACAGGGTGACTTTGACGTCGACCACAGGGTAGCCTGCCATTACGCCAGAAGTCAGGGTGTCGCGCACGCCCTTCTCCACGGCAGGAATGTATTCGCGCGGTACGGTACCGCCTTTAATGGCATCGACGAACTCAAAACCGACACCGGCTTCCTGGGGTTCGATCTTGAGCACCACATGGCCGTACTGGCCACGCCCGCCCGACTGCTTGACGAACTTGCCTTCGATTTCTTCGCATGTTTTGCGAATGGTTTCGCGATAGGCAACTTGTGGCTTGCCGATTGTGGCTTCGACGCTGAACTCACGACGCATGCGGTCAATCAGGATGTCCAAATGCAACTCACCCATGCCCGCCATGATGGTTTGACCCGACTCTTCATCGGTCCAGACGCGGAAGGATGGGTCCTCCTGCGCAAGGCGACTCAAGGCAACACCCATTTTTTCCTGGTCGGCCTTGGTCTTGGGCTCAACCGCCTGGGAAATCACCGGCTCCGGGAACACCATGCGCTCTAAGGTGATGATGGCCGACGGGTCGCACAGGGTGTCACCAGTGGTGACGTCCTTGAGGCCTACAGCGGCAGCGATATCGCCCGCTCGCACTTCCTTTAGCTCCTCGCGCTGGTTGGCGCGCATCTGTAGGATGCGACCCAGACGCTCGCGCTTGCCCTTGATACTGTTATAGACCGTATCACCGGAGTTGACCACGCCAGAATACACGCGGAAGAAGATCAACTGGCCAACGAAGGGGTCGGTCATTATCTTGAAAGCCAGGGCCGAAAATTTTTCACTGTCTTCCGCTTTGCGGGTAACCGGCTCATCGTTTTCATCCACACCGGCAACTGGCGGAATGTCATTTGGCGCAGGCAGGTACTCGATGACCGCATCCAACATGCGCTGCACGCCCTTATTCTTGAAGGCAGTGCCGCACAGCATCGGCTGGATTTCCGAGGCAATGGTGCGAATGCGCAGACCAGTCTTGATTTCTTCCTCGCTCAGCTCACCTGTCTCCAGGTACTTGTTCATCAGCTCTTCGCTGGCTTCGGCCGCAGCCTCCATCATGTTTTCGCGCCATTTTTCGCACTCCTCCTGCATTTCAGCGGGGATCTCGGCGTATTCGAACTTCATGCCATGCGATGCCTCATCCCAAAGGATAGCCTTCATCTTGAGCAGGTCAACCACACCCTTGAAGTCCTCTTCTGCACCGATGGGCACGGTCACAGGCACGGGGTTGGCCTTCAGCCGGTTACGCATCTGCTCATACACTTTGAAAAAGTTGGCGCCGGTACGGTCCATCTTGTTCACAAAAGCCAGACGAGGCACCTTGTGCTTGTTGGCTTGACGCCACACGGTTTCGGACTGTGGTTGTACGCCACCGACGGCGCAATACACCATACAGGCACCATCCAGCACGCGCATTGAGCGCTCGACTTCAATCGTGAAGTCGACGTGGCCGGGCGTGTCGATGATGTTGATGCGATGCTCGGGCAGGGACATGTCCATGCCCTTCCAGAAACACGTCACCGCCGAAGATGTGATCGTGATGCCGCGCTCCTGCTCCTGCTCCATCCAGTCGGTGGTGGCGGCGCCATCATGCACTTCGCCCAACTTGTGGTTGACGCCGGTGTAGAACAAAATACGCTCGGTAGTGGTGGTTTTTCCAGCATCGATGTGAGCGGAAATGCCGATGTTGCGGTAGTGCTCGATGGGAGTCTTGCGAGCCATGATTTAATCCAATATCTCTTTAACGAACAAAACCGAGCGTCATTTCACGAAATGATGTGCCCGGCTCCGTATCAGTTACATAACCAGTCAAGCGTCCGGTCGGGATGGACGCGGCTATTTATTTCCTTAGAAACGGAAGTGCGAGAAAGCCTTGTTGGCTTCTGCCATTCTGTGCACTTCGTCACGCTTGCGCATGGCGCCACCACGGCTTTCTGCCGCTTCCATCAGTTCGCCAGCCAGACGTAGCGGCATCGACTTTTCGCTGCGCTTATTGGCGGCTTCGCGCA
This sequence comes from Burkholderiales bacterium, assembly GCA_038241705.1. Classification (GTDB taxonomy): domain Bacteria; phylum Pseudomonadota; class Gammaproteobacteria; order Burkholderiales; family Burkholderiaceae_D; genus JBBSSV01. The sequence continues at coordinate 3,390 of JBBSSV010000010.1, forward strand.
ACCAGCGCATTGACAGAGCCATGCGACGAATCGGGCGCACTTCCACCGGCACCTGGTAGTTGGCGCCACCGACGCGACGCGACTTGACTTCCACCATCGGCTTGCAGTTATTGATGGCAGCTAGAAAGACCTCAAGGGGATCCTTGCCGCTCTTGCTTTCGATAAGCTCGAATGCATCATAAATGATGTTTTCCGAGACCGACTTCTTGCCTGAAAGCATCAGGACGTTAACGAACTTGGCGAGATCAACGTTTCCAAACTTTGGATCTGGCAGAATCTCGCGCTTGGGGACTTCACGACGACGTGGCATTTCTCTTCCTTTCACTCTTCAGTTGAGCCCAGATTTACTCTGCGCTCGCGGATGCCCTGGATGAACATCCACTTACTCGACCCAATTCCCGGCCGGCTCTCGACTGTCGAACTACATGTTAAACGCGATTATGGGTAGATTATTTTTTTGTAGCCTTGGCACGCTTGGCACCGTACTTGGAGCGCGCCTGCTTGCGGTCTTTGACGCCCTGGGTATCCAGTGCACCACGAACCATGTGGTAACGCACACCCGGCAAGTCTTTGACACGACCACCACGCAGCAACACGACACTGTGCTCCTGCAGGTTGTGGCCTTCACCGCCAATGTAGGAAATGACTTCGAACCCATTAGTCAGGCGCACTTTGGCAACCTTACGCAGGGCCGAGTTCGGCTTCTTTGGGGTGGTGGTATACACACGGGTGCACACGCCGCGTTTTTGCGGACAGTTTTCCAGTGCGGGCGATTTACTTTTCGTCACCGCCGATACGCGCGGCTGACGAATTAGTTGATTGATGGTAGGCATCGGCTAAATCCAACAAAAAGACGACATGATTACTACAAACCCGAGCATTGCATCGGGGACTGATCTGGTGAGTCTTTGATTCTTTGCGCAAAACCATAGGTTTTGCGTATTCGATTGAGCCACAGGGGGAGAAGCGCCGCAAAAAGCGAGATGCAGACAAAGAACGCCTAAGCCAACAGATAGCTTAAATTCGAGAACACGCGAGTATATCCAAGCGCTTGAGTCCCGTCAACCAGTGAAAGCGCTGAAAGTGACATCTCATCTTGGTACAAGCCTAGATGCGCAATATAAAAGACCATCCAAAAAACAAAACGACGCCAGGACAAATTCTTCCGGCGTCGTTTTCAGGACTTTCCTGCAATTACAGGGATTCGTCCTCGGGCGAAGAGACGTCTTCGGTAGAAGAGCTCTCGCCCACTTCCATGAAGTGGGATTCGGCTTCGGCTGCTCGCGCTGCTTTTTCAGTTTCCAGCAGCGATGCACGTTCTTCCGCTTCCCATACTTCCTTTTCCTTGCGAGCGCGGTGAAAGGCCAAGCCGGTACCAGCTGGAATCAGGCGACCAACAATCACGTTTTCCTTCAAACCACGCAAGCCATCTCTCTTGCCCATGATGGCAGCTTCGGTCAGCACCCGGGTCGTTTCCTGGAAGGAGGCGGCCGAGATGAAGGAGTCGGTCGACAGCGAGGCCTTGGTAATTCCCAGCAACACGTTTTCGTAGGTGGCGGGAATCTTGCCTGCGGCAATGACCCGGTCGTTTTCGTCCAGCAACTCCGAACGTTCCACCTGCTCACCCGTGATGTAGCTAGCATCGCCCGCATCCACCACCTGCACCCGACGCAGCATCTGACGCACGATGACTTCGATGTGCTTGTCGTTGATTTTTACGCCCTGCAGCCGGTAGACATCCTGCACTTCATCGACGATGTAACGTGCTAGCGCTTCGATTCCCAACAAGCGCAGGATGTCCTGCGGATCGGCGGGGCCGTCGACGATCATTTCGCCTTTGTTGACAACTTGGCCGTCATGCACCAGCACCTGTTTTTCCTTGGCGATCAGGAACTCATGTTTGACACCGTCCATGTCTGTGATTTCCAGACGCTGCTTGCCCTTGGTTTCCTTGCCGAAGGCAACGGTACCAGTGACTTCCGCCAGCATGCCGGCATCCTTAGGCGAACGAGCTTCGAACAACTCGGCCACACGCGGCAGACCACCAGTGATGTCACGGGTTTTTTGGGTCTCGGTCGGAATACGTGCGAGCACTTCGCCGACTGCTACCTGCTGGCCGTCCTTGACGGTGATGAGTGAACCCGCCTGGAAGGCAATGGCTACGGAATGCTCAGTGCCCGCAACCTTGACTTCCTCGCCTTGCTCGTTGAGCAGCTTGACCTGGGGACGCCCTCCGATCTTGGCAACACTGCTACGGCGCTTGGCGTCGATCACCACCAGCGTGGATAAGCCGGTCACTTCGTCGATCTGACGAGCTACTGTAACGCCCTCTTCCACGTTTTCGAACTTGACCGTACCGGCATACTCGGTAATCACAGGACGGGTCAGTGGATCCCAGGTTGCCAGCGTAATGCCAGCCTTGATCAACATGCCGTCCTGGACATTCAAGGTAGCACCATAAGGCACCTTGTGACGTTCGCGCTCTCGGCCGAGATCATCGGTAATAATAATTTCACTCGAACGCGAGGTAACGATCTGCCCACCCTTGCTATTGGTCAGATAACGCATGGTCGGGCTGAAGCGCGCCGTGCCATTGGCCTTGGCTTCCACAGCCGAGGCCACGGCGGCACGCGAAGCGGCGCCACCGATATGGAAAGTTCGCATCGTCAGCTGCGTACCAGGTTCACCAATGGATTGTGCAGCCACCACACCTACCGCTTCGCCGTTGTTGACCAGCGCGCCGCGACCCAGATCACGGCCATAGCACATGGCGCAAAGACCATAACGCGTATCACAGGTCAGAGGCGTACGCACCTTGACTTCGTCGACGCCAACGCGTTCGATTTCCTCGACCGCGTCCTCATCCAGAAGCGTACCGGCTTCGTACAGCGTCACCTGGGTTTCCGGATCGATAACGTCATTGGCCGCGACACGCCCAAGGATGCGATCGCGCAGAGCCTCAATGACTTCTCCGCCTTCAACTAGCGCTTTCATCGACGCGCCATTGGTGGTACCGCAATCATTTTCGATTACCACCAGATCCTGGGTCACGTCCACCAGACGACGCGTCAAGTACCCGGAGTTAGCGGTCTTCAGGGCAGTATCGGCCAAGCCTTTACGCGCTCCGTGAGTTGAAATGAAGTACTGCAGTACGTTCAAGCCTTCGCGGAAGTTGGCCGTGATCGGGGTTTCAATGATCGAGCCGTCCGGCTTGGCCATTAGTCCACGCATGCCAGCCAGTTGGCGAATCTGGGCAGCCGAACCACGCGCACCCGAGTCCGCCATCATGTAGATCGCGTTGAAGGATTCTTGGATGGTGACAGTGCCATCACGCTTGGTGACCTCTTCTACCTTCAACTGGTCCATCATGGCCTTGCCAACTTCGTCCCCAGCCTTGCCCCAGATATCCACCACTTTGTTGTAGCGCTCGCCCGCTGTGACTAGGCCAGATGCGTACTGCTGCTCAATCTGCTTGACCTCGCTTTCAGCGTCCGAAATGATGATCGGCTTTTGTGGCGGCACCAGCATGTCGTCGATGCAGATGGAAATACCGGCGCGCGTTGCCAAGCTGAAGCCCGACTGCATCAAGCGGTCGGCGAAGACTACCGTGGCGCGCAAGCCGCACCTGCGGAAACAGGTGTTGATGAGTTTGGAGATTTCCTTTTTCTTCAGCGCCTGATTCAGGGCACTGAAAGGCAGACCTTTCGGTAGGATTTCCGAGAGCAAAGCGCGACCAACCGTAGTTTCATAGCGCTTGATGGTCTTGACGAATTCACCTGTCTCCGCATCCTTCGGATATTCCGTGATACGCACCGTGATCCGGGTCGACAGCTCCACTTCCTTGTTGTCGTAAGCGCGTATCACTTCGGACACGTCCGGGAACATCATGCCTTCGTTCTTGGCATTGATCTTTTCGCGAGTAGCGTAGTACAAGCCAAGCACGATATCCTGCGAGGGCACGATGGACGGCTCGCCATTGGACGGGAACAGAACGTTGTTGGAGGCCAGCATCAAGGTGCGGGCTTCCATCTGCGCTTCGACTGACAGCGGTACGTGGACTGCCATTTGGTCGCCGTCAAAGTCGGCGTTGAAGGCAGCACAAACCAGCGGATGCAGCTGGATCGCCTTACCTTCGATCAGCACCGGCTCAAAGGCTTGGATACCCAGGCGGTGCAGCGTCGGCGCACGGTTGAGCATCACAGGATGCTCGCGGATCACATCTTCCAGGATGTCCCAGACCACCGGCTCTTGGATCTCGACCAGTTTTTTGGCTGCCTTGATGGTGGTAGCCAAGCCCATAAGTTCGAGCTTGTTGAAGATGAAGGGCTTGAACAGCTCCAGGGCCATCAGCTTGGGCAGACCACACTGATGCAACTTGAGTTGAGGACCGACCACGATCACGGAACGACCAGAGTAGTCCACACGCTTGCCCAGCAGGTTCTGGCGGAAACGACCACCTTTGCCCTTGATCATCTCGGCTAAAGACTTCAGCGGACGCTTGTTAGCACCCGTCATAGCCTTGCCGCGACGACCGTTGTCCAACAACGAATCCACGGCTTCCTGCAGCATGCGCTTTTCGTTACGAGTGATGATTTCCGGAGCTCGCAATTCCATCAGGCGCTTCAGGCGGTTGTTGCGGTTGATGACGCGACGGTATAGGTCATTTAGATCGGACGTGGCAAAGCGGCCACCATCCAGCGGCACCAGTGGGCGCAGCTCGGGCGGCAGTACGGGCAGCACTTCCATGATCATCCAGTCCGGCTTGATGCCGGAACGCTGGAACGCCTCCAACACTTTTAGGCGCTTGGCGTATTTTTTAATCTTGGCTTCAGACTTGGAATCTTTGAGATCCTGACGCAGCGTTTCGGCTTCGCGGTCGATATCGATTGCGCGCAACAGGTCACGGATGCCTTCAGCACCCATGTGAGCAATGAAATCATCGCCGTATTCTTCGTACTTAGCCGCGTAATCGTCCTCAGACATGATCTGGCATCGCTTCAGCGGCGTCATACCGGGATCGGTCACGACATAAGCTTCGAAATACAACACGCGTTCAATGTCGCGCAAAGTCATGTCCAGCACCATGCCCAAGCGAGAAGGCAGCGACTTCAGGAACCAGATGTGGGCCGTGGGGGAGGCCAATTCGATATGGCCCATGCGCTCGCGACGGACCTTGGCCAGCGTGACCTCCACGCCGCACTTCTCGCAGATAACACCACGGTGCTTGAGACGCTTGTACTTACCGCACAGGCACTCGTAGTCCTTGACCGGACCAAAAATCTTGGCACAGAACAAACCATCGCGCTCAGGCTTGAAGGTACGATAGTTGATAGTTTCTGGCTTCTTAACTTCGCCGAAGGACCAGGAACGAATTTTTTCAGGCGATGCCAGGCCAATGCGGATGGCATCGAATTGTTCAGTTTGTTGGACTTGCTTGAATAGATCGAGCAGTGCTTTCATGTATCACTCCAGTTTGGCGTGAAAAAACGCTAGTGTTGACGCAAAATGGCCAGTCGCGTAAACCCTGTTCGCACCAGCGGGAGAGCCCTGTCTCGTGGACAAAGTTCCGCTGATACCGGGCGCAACCGGCGATTTCTATGCTGCCGCAGGACTGTGCACCTATCCGGGGCTCTTGGCCTGGACAGGCGCACAAATCAATCGCGCTCCAGATCGATGTCGATCCCCAAGGAACGGATTTCCTTGACCAGCACGTTGAATGACTCGGGCATGCCGGCATCGATCACATGATCGCCCTTGACCAGGTTCTCGTATACCTTGGTGCGGCCGTTGACGTCGTCCGACTTGACTGTCAGCATCTCCTGCAGCACGTAGGAGGCGCCATATGCTTCCAGCGCCCAGACTTCCATTTCGCCAAAACGCTGACCACCGAATTGGGCCTTTCCGCCAAGTGGCTGCTGCGTCACCAGCGAGTAAGGACCAGTTGAACGGGCGTGCATCTTGTCGTCCACCAGATGGTGCAGCTTCAACATGTGCATGTAGCCAACTGTGACGGAACGCTCAAAGGCCTCACCTGTACGCCCATCGTACATCGTGACCTGATTCTTGGCAGCCGTCATGCCCAGGCGCTTAGCCACATCGTCCGGATAGGCCAGGTCCAGCATCTGGCGGATATCCGATTCCTGGGCGCCATCGAAGACCGGCGTAGCAAACGGCACGCCATCCTTCAGGTTGCCGGCCAACTGCAGGATTTCTTCATCACTGAAGTTATCCAGGCCGCCTTCGCGTTCGGTCTCGCTATAGATCTTGCCCAAGAAGGTGCGCAATTCCACCACCTTAGCCTGTGCCTGCAGCATTTCACCTATGCGCCAGCCCAGCCCCTTGGCCGCCCAGCCCAAGTGTACTTCCATCACTTGTCCCACGTTCATGCGCGAAGGCACACCCAGCGGGTTCAGTACGATGTCAGCCGGCGTACCGTCAGCCATATAGGGCATGTCTTCCACCGGCACGATGCGCGACACGACGCCTTTGTTACCGTGGCGACCGGCCATCTTGTCGCCAGGTTGCAGGCGACGCTTGACGGCCAAGTAGACCTTGACCATCTTTTGAACGCCAGGTGGCAGTTCATCGCCCTGGGTCAGCTTCTTGCGCTTTTCTTCAAAGGCCAGATCGAACTGATGGCGCTTCTCAGCAATCGATTCCTTGATGGCTTCTAGCGCCGCCGCCGCATCTTCATCCGCAGGACGCAGGTCGAACCAGTGATAGCGATCCAGATCAGCCAGATATTCCTGGGTAATAGCAGTGCCTTTAGTAATGCGCTTGGGACCACCGTTGACGACCTTTCCAATCAGCATTTTTTCCAGGCGTTGGAAGGAATCACCTTCCACAATGCGCATCTGGTCGCTCAGGTCCATGCGATAGCGCTGCAGTTCATCATCGATGATCTGCTGAGCACGCTTGTCGCGCTCGATCCCCTCGCGGGTAAACACTTGCACGTCGATCACGGTCCCGACCATACCCGATGGCACGCGCAAGGAAGTATCCTTCACGTCTGACGCCTTTTCGCCGAAGATGGCGCGCAGCAGCTTTTCTTCCGGCGTCAACTGAGTTTCGCCCTTTGGCGTGACCTTGCCGACTAGGGTATCGCCGGCTTCGACTTCGGCACCGATATACACGATACCGGATTCGTCCAGACGCGCCAGCTGATTTTCGGCCAGATTGGAGATATCACGTGTGATCTCTTCCGCACCCAGCTTAGTGTCACGGGCGACGACCGACAGCTCCTCGATGTGAATCGAAGTATAACGGTCATCAGCCACCACTTTTTCTGAAATCAGGATCGAATCTTCGAAGTTGTAGCCATTCCACGGCATGAAGGCAACCAGCATGTTCTGCCCCAGTGCCAGCTCGCCCAGATCGGTCGAGGCGCCGTCGGCAATCACGTCGCGCTTGACCACCCGATCACCCACCTTGACGATGGGGCGCTGGTTTATGTTGGTATTCTGGTTGGAACGGGTGTACTTGATCAGATTGTAGATATCCACCCCTGCCTCGCCGGGCTGGGCTTCATCGTCGTTCACCCGGATCACCACGCGCCCGGCATCGATGTAATCCACGACGCCGCCGCGAAGCGCTTGTACCGTCGTGCCGGAGTCAACTGCTACTGTGCGCTCGATACCAGTGCCAACCAACGCCTTTTCGGGGCGCAGGCAGGGCACGGCTTGGCGCTGCATGTTGGCGCCCATCAGGGCACGGTTGGCGTCGTCGTGCTCCAGGAAGGGAATCAGCGAAGCCGCCACGGACACGATCTGCCCTGGGGCCACGTCCATGTACTCGATGCGCTCTGGAGAAACCAGGAGGGTCTCACCAGCTTCACGCGCCGACACTAGCTCATCCGTCAGACGACCGAACTCGTCCAGCATCGCGTTGGCCTGGGCAATGATGTAACGCCCTTCCTCGATGGCGGACAGGTAGTCGATCTTATCACTGACCATGCTGCCTTCGACCTTACGATACGGCGTCTCCAGGAAGCCATATTCGTTCAGGCGGGCATACAGCGCCAAAGAGTTAATCAGACCGATGTTCGGGCCTTCCGGCGTTTCGATTGGACAGACTCGGCCGTAGTGCGTCGGATGAACGTCGCGCACTTCAAAGCCGGCACGCTCACGAGTCAGACCGCCCGGCCCAAGGGCCGATACCCGACGCTTATGAGTAATTTCGGACAGCGGATTGGTCTGGTCCATAAACTGCGACAACTGGGAAGAACCGAAAAACTCACGGATTGCAGCCGAAATCGGCTTGGAGTTGATCAAGTCATGCGGCATCAGATTATCGGCTTCGGCCTGACCCAAGCGCTCTTTGACGGCGCGCTCGACCCGCACCAGACCAGCGCGGAACTGGTTTTCGGCCAACTCTCCCACGCAACGCACACGGCGGTTACCCAGATGATCGATGTCATCGACTTCGCCACGACCATTACGCAGCTCCACCAGGATCTTGATGACAGCCAGAACGTCGTCGTCGGTCAGCGTCATGGGGCCGACCAGTTCGTCACGGCCGATACGGCTGTTGAACTTCATGCGTCCCACCGACGACAGATCGTAACGTTCTTCGCTGTAGAAGAGACCATTGAACAGGGTCTGCACCGAGTCTTCGGTTGGCGGTTCGCCTGGACGCATCATGCGGTAGATCGCAACCCGGGCTGCGTTCTGGTCAGCGGAATCGTCGACGCGCAAGGTCTGAGAAATATAGCCACCCTGGTCCAGATCGTTGGTATACAAAGTCTGGATGTCGGTGATGCCGGCTTCGCGTAGCTGTGCCAACAGCTCTTCAGTCAACTCATCATTGGCACTGGCAATGATTTCACCGGTATCGGTATCCACCACGTTAGTCGCCAACACTCGGCCCACCAGGTAGTCCTCGGGCACAGAGATATGCTTGATGTCGGCTGCCACGATGTCGCGCACATGGCGTGCATTGACGCGCTTGTCCTTGCTGACCAGTACCTTGCCTTCTTTGTCGGCGATGTCAAACCGGGCCACTTCGCCACGCAGGCGCTCAGGCACGAACTCCATGTCTGCACCTTCCGAGCGCAAATAGAAGTTATCGAACACGAAGAAGTTAGCCAGAATCTGCTCGACCGTCATACCAATGGCCTTAAGCAGAATCGATACCGGCATCTTGCGACGACGGTCAATCCGGAAGAACAACACGTCTTTCGGATCGAATTCAAAATCTAGCCACGAGCCGCGATAGGGAATGATGCGCGCCGAAAACAGCAGTTTTCCTGACGAATGGGTCTTGCCGCGGTCATGCTCGAAGAACACCCCCGGAGAACGGTGCAACTGAGAAACAATCACACGCTCGGTGCCATTGATCACGAAAGAACCATTGGTCGTCATCAAAGGCATTTCGCCCATGTAGACTTCCTGTTCCTTCATTTCCTTCACGACTGGCTTGGTAGGTGATTCCTTGTCCAGGATTACCAGACGTACCTTGGCGCGCAGGGGTGAAGCAAAGGTCAGGCCGCGCTGCTGACACTCCTTGACGTCGAACGGCGGAACACCCAACACATAAGACAGGAATTCCAGACGCGCAAAACCATTGTGCGACACAATCGGAAAAATCGAACTAAAGGCCGATTGCAAGCCTTCATTTTTGCGGCGTGAGGGTGCCGTATCTTCTTGCAGGAAGCCAGAAAAGGATTCAAGCTGCGTAGCAAGCAGGTAAGGTACTTGGTGGACGTTGGCGCGATTGGCAAAGGATCTGCGAATACGCTTCTTCTCAGTGAATGAGTAGTGCATGGACACTCCGTGAGTGACAGGAAGGATAGAGAATTCAGGGTTCGGTCAGGATACGGAGGCGTGTCCCGTTAGCCGTCGAAGCCTCAAGTCTTGACCCTTCAAAGGTAAATCCTTTTTGCGAGCAAATACGCCTCAGACAACTGTGGCGCAAGCAAAAATGGAAACGACAAAGGAGCCAAAGCCGAATCTGCCATTGTGACAGATTCTGCGCTTTGACTCCGGCGCAAGCAGTCGTACGTAATGACGACTTACTTGAGTTCTGCTTTGGCGCCAGCGTCTTCCAACTTCTTGGCCGCTGTTTCAGCCTCTTCCTTAGAGACGGATTCCTTGATCGCTTTGGGTGCACTGTCCACCAGATCCTTGGCTTCTTTCAAACCCAGGCCGGTGATTTCACGCACAGCTTTAATGACGCTAACCTTGCTAGCACCGATTTCAGTCAGCATCACGGTGAATTCGGTCTGCTCTTCAACTTCCGCAGCACCACCGCCAGCGCCACCACCAGCCACTGCCATTGCTGCAGCGGACACACCAAATTTCTCTTCAAATGCCTTGACCAAGTCGTTCAGGTCCATTACGGACATTGCGCCTACAGCTTCAAGGATATCGTCTTTGCTAATTGCCATTTAAAACTCCTAAGTTCTGAGTTGCCTAGCGAAGCAGCGTTTTTTAAATGCTTCACCAGCCATGAGTTGTACACCTGATTGATACCGACGCGTATCAGGCAGCTTCTGTTTCGTTGTTTTTGGCTGCCAAAGCAGCCATTACACGAGCAAAACCTGATACTGGTGCTTGCATCACACCCAGCAACTGGGAAATGAGCACCTCGCGGCTTGGAATGCTGGCCAGACCGGTTACTTCAGCCTTGTCCAGAGTTTTCCCGCCATAGCTACCTGCCTTGATGACCAGCTTGTCGTTGGTTTTGGCAAAGTCGGCAACGACCCTTGCTGCAGCCACGGCATCTTCCGAGATCGAGTAGATCAAGGGACCGGTCAATTCAGAAGCCAGCCCTTCAAAGGGCGTGCCTTCGACCGCACGACGTGCCAGCGTATTTTTCAATACGCGCAGGTACACGCCTTCGGTCCGCGCGGTAGCGCGCAATTGCGTCATGTGATCAACCTGTATGCCACGGTATTCGGCCACCACCATGGTCTGCGCCGAGGCTAGCTGGGCAGAGATCTCGGCGACGACAGCTTTTTTGTCATTCAGATTGAGACTCACGTTCTAGCTCCAAAAATGATGCGCGGTTACGACGTAATCACAGGATTACTTACCTTGCACCGGTTCGAACACGGCGTCCGAAGTTAGGAGTTCTAGCGAGCATGTCGCCATGCTTCGCATCAACACTACAAAACTAGTTCGGGGTCACCATCTACGCTGGGTGCCTGTGATCGCTCGACAGACATTTAACCTTCGGGAAAGCCTTCTTCCGTCTGGCCCTGCGGTCTTTGATTGCCCGGCTCGCCTGACAAAACCACTCAGTCGAACCAGCCCAAAGAGCTGCCCAGCCTGTTACTGCCGGGTCTTTTTTTAGATTCAGACGCTCAGCGAAGTATGATCGACGCGTACGCCAGCACCCATCGTGGACGACAGGGAAACCTTGCGCAGATACACACCCTTACTGGTTGCCGGCTTTGCCTTGCTCAAGGCATCGATCAGCGCCAACAAGTTGGATTTCAGATCTTCATCGCTAAACGACTTACGGCCAATCGTGGTATGGATGATTCCGGCCTTGTCGGTCCGATACTGGACTTGTCCGGCCTTGGCGTTCTTCACGGCCGTGGCAACGTCAGGCGTGACTGTGCCCACCTTGGGGTTGGGCATCAAACCACGTGGGCCGAGAATCTGGCCCAGCGCACCCACGATACGCATGGTATCGGGCGAAGCGATCACGATATCGAATGGCATGTCGCCGCCCTTGATCAGATCAGCCAGATCTTCCATACCCACGATGTCGGCACCTGCTACTTTAGCTTGCTCAGCTTTGTCGCCAGAAGCAAACACGGCCACGCGCACAGTCTTACCGGTGCCAGCTGGCAGCACGACCGAACCACGCACCACCTGATCGGATTTCTTGGGGTCAACGCCCAACTGCACCGCCACGTCTATCGACTCGTTAAATTTTGCGGTGGCAAACTCTTTAATCAGGGATACAGCTTTTTCAAACTCGTACGCCTGCAGACGGTCTACTTTTTCCTTAAACGCTTTGGTACGCTTGGATAACTTGGCCATTACAGTCCCTCCACCGTGATGCCCATAGCACGGGCCGAACCTGCAATTGTGCGCACTGCTGCCTCCATATCTGCACCGGTCAGATCGGGACGTTTTTGCGTGGCGATTTCTTCAGCCTGCTGACGAGTGATCGAACCGACCTTGTCCGTCAAAGGCTTAGCTGAACCCTTGGTGATGCCAGCCGCCTTCTTGATCAGGATAGACGCGGGCGGCGTCTTCATCACGAAAGTGAAAGACTTGTCGGCAAATGCTGTGATCACGACTGGAATCGGCAAACCTGGCTCGACACCCTGAGTCTGGGCGTTGAATGCTTTGCAGAACTCCATAATGTTCAGGCCACGCTGACCCAAAGCCGGGCCAATTGGAGGCGAAGGATTGGCTTTACCAGCTGGCACTTGCAGCTTGATAAATCCGACGATTTTCTTTGCCATAAAGGCTCCTGAGAAAGGTGATGAGTAATAACGCCCTGCTCGCCCTAATTGCACGCGGCAGAGGCTCCTCGACATGCTTGGCTTGTACTACAGGCGCCCCAAGCGACGCGTGAATCTCTTGCTGGGCTAGACCTTTTCGACCTGACCGAACTCCAACTCAACTGGCGTGGCACGCCCGAAAATCGTAACCGACACCCGCACTCGCGACTTGTCGTAATTGACTTCTTCGACGTTGCCATTGAAATCGGTGAACGGACCATCTTTGATTCGCACCAATTCGCCAACCTCATACAACACTTTGGGACGAGGCTTCTCCACACCTTCCTGCATCTGCATCATGATCTTATCGACCTCATGTTGCGGGATAGGCGTGGGCTTGTTCGACTTGCCGCCAATGAAACCAGTCACTTTAGCCGTACTCTTTACCAAGTGCCAGGTGTCGTCCGTCATTTCCATTTCAACCAAGACGTAGCCTGGGAAGAAACGACGCTCAGTCACTGAACGCTGGCCATTCTTGATTTCGACTACTTCTTCAGTCGGCACCAGGATCTCCCCAAACTTCTCTTCCATTCCAGCGCGCGCTATGCGCTCGACCAAGGCCCGCATGACGCTCTTTTCCATTCCGGAATAGGCATGCACGACGTACCAGCGCTTGAGAGAAGCAGAAGCCGGAGAAGTTGCACCAGCCTGCATATCATCTTGCATGTTTATTCGCCTATTAATTATTTCCAACCAAGAATCAGATCGTAGAGCAAAAACTCCAGCACCTTGTCTGTACCCCAAAGGAAAAGGGCCATCACCAGCACGAAGCCAAACACGATGGCGGTCATCTGTAGCGCCTCCTTGCGGGTAGGCCAGACAACCTTCTTGGTTTCACGAATGGATTCCCTTGCGAACGCAAGGAAGGAGCGGCCTGAGTAAGAGGTCAGCGCCAACGCCCCACCTACCACCAGACCAGCAATCAGCGCACTCACGCGCCAAAGAACAGGCTGCCCGACCAAAAGATAAAAGCCGGCTACGCCGGCAATTACTGCACTGATCGCCAGCGCAACCTTGATCTTATCGGCCGACGTTCTGACAGTTTGTACCGGTTGATTAGCCATACGACCTTACTTTTGCGCCTACCTGAAATCGGTGGCAGGGGCGGAGGGCCTCGAACCCCCGACCTTCGGTTTTGGAGACCGACGCTCTGCCAATTGAGCTACGCCCCTACGCTAAAACTTGATGCCACTACCGGCTTGGCACGCTGAGCGCGCCAAGCCTCAAAACCATTTACTCGATGATTTTGGCCACGACACCGGCGCCGACGGTACGACCGCCTTCACGGATGGCGAAGCGCAAGCCTTCTTCCATGGCGATCGGGTTGATCAGATCAACCGTGATCGACACGTTGTCGCCTGGCATGACCATTTCCTTGTCCTTGGGCAGTTCGATCGAACCCGTCACGTCCGTGGTGCGGAAGTAGAACTGGGGACGATAGTTGTTGAAGAACGGCGTATGACGACCGCCTTCATCCTTGGACAGGACATAAATCTCGCCGGAAAACTTCTTGTGCGGCTTGATCGAACCCGGCTTGGCCAATACTTGACCACGCTCGACGTCTTCACGCTTGGTACCACGCAGCAACACGCCGACGTTATCGCCAGCTTGACCTTGGTCGAGCAGCTTGCGAAACATTTCCACGCC
>JBBSSV010000011.1:0-17406 GCA_038241705.1 Burkholderiales bacterium
AGCTGGCCAAGCGGTCAGCCATGAAGAACTGCAACCGGGCGATCTGGTGTTCTTCAACACCCTGCGGCGCACGTTTTCGCATGTAGGCATCTACCTGGGTGACAAAAAATTCATTCATTCCCCTTCTTCCGGCGGCAAGGTGCGCGTGGAAAGCATGGACGTGTCCTACTGGAAAAGCCGTTTCAATGGCGCGCGTCGCATCAGCGATCCGGTGCAGTTGCTTTCGTCCAGACAATAGTTTTTCCAAACAGTCTTCAAGGACCTTTAGCTCGGTGCGCGCTTGCGGCGCAGCACCTACCTCGCCTTAAAAAAGTCATTGATTTGCCTGGACGCCAGAGGGTACGCCCCCTTCGTCACGATCTATCGTCTCCTTCCTTGCTCTCCCTTCGTTCCCAGAAAGACTGCCTGAGTCGTCCCGGTAGGTTCCACCAAACCTTAACCCTAAGCTCAAACGCAATAGGGCTGCGTTTGTGGACGCAGCCCTATATACATTACGCGGAGACCGGCTTCAGCCTGCCTATTCTTTCAGCCTGCCATCTTGCCGCAGCCAAAAATTTCAACTTATCATTCAGCGAGGGTTTCTTCGCTCACTTCAACCTCGTCCGCCTTGCTGGCTTTTTCCTGAGCGGCCAGCTTAGCTTTCTTGGCAGCTTGCTTGGCACGCGAGCTAGAAGGCGGCAGACGACGCAGGGTCTTGAGGGCGTCAATGTCCTTGATGCCGATCTCACGCTGATCCACGGTGATGTAACCAATTTCGTTGAAAGCCGACAAGGTGCGGCTGACAGTTTCCAGGGTCAGACCCAGGTAGCTACCAATTTCATGACGGGTCATGCGCAGATTGAAGTGCTTGCTGGAATACCCCATGTCGGCGAAACGCTCGGAGAGGGAGACCAAGAAACGGGCAACCCGGGCTTCTGCGCTCAGCGCACCTAGCATGCTGACCATGGCTTGTTCACGTACAAGTTCACGGCTCATGACGCTGTACATCGCGTGTTCAAGCTCAGGATGGGCACGTCCCAGCGAGGTGAACTTCTTAAAAGGCACCAAGATGAGATCGCAGTTGGACAGCGCCACGGCTTCAGACGCGTAGCGCTTTGCATGAATGCCATCTACACCGAACAGATCGCCCTTCATGGGAAAGCTCAACACTTGCTCGTTGCCAAATTCGTCGATCAGCACAGTTTTCAAAAAACCGGAGTGAACTACATATAAGGTGTCGAAAGGCTGGCCAATGGTGTGGATGCGTTGGCCGGTCTTGAATTGCACGTGCTGAAACTGAAATTCTTCATCGCCCACGGCTGCGCTGACGGGCATGCGCAACAATTCGCACAGTTCCTTAAGGCTTGACCACAATTTCCCTTGGCGCTGCCAACCAGCCTCCACGATAGGAGTGGATAGGGCAGTGTCGGAACGAGCCTCGGATATTGGTGTTGTCAGCATGGTCATCTCCCATTTCAAGCTATTAGTTATTTTAAATCAGATGTTGGATTTCAAGAAGAACAATAACGGACCAAAGAATTCCACACAATGCCCTGATACAAAGCAAACACTTTGCATTTTTTCATTGTGCAAAGCTTGCGCGCCGTCATGTTGCCTTGAAGCGTTAGGAGTATCGCAACCAAAACATATACACGCTATCGGGATACGCTGATTCAAAGGGTAGGAATCGAGAGGGGCGAAGTAGGAATATTCCTATAGCGCGCTGCAAAAAAACATTGCGCTACGTCAAAAAAGGACGCTATTCAGGACTGGTAGGGCTCCAGCAGTTTGTGCGCCACGGCATATTGCACCATCTCAGCCAAGGAAGGCATGCTCATCTTTTGCATAATGCGAGTCTTGTGGGTGCTAACCGTCTTAACACTGAGGTGCAGATGTTCTGCGATTTCAGTAATGGACTTGCCACTCACTAGCAAGCCGAAGACCTCGAACTCTCGGTTGGACAGCTGCTTGTGAGGCAACTCTTCGTGCGAGGGCATAGCATCAATGGCCAGTTGCTCCGCCACTTCCAGGCTGATGTAAGGACGTCCCGACGCCACCCGACGAATTGCGCTGACCAGTTGGGTGCCGGCGCTCTCTTTAGTGAGATATCCGCGCGCTCCGGCCCGAATAGCGCGCACTGCATATTGTTCTTCGTCGTGCATGGTCAAGATCAGGATGGGCAGCTTGGGCAGTTCATCCTTGATTTTCCGGATCAGTTCCACGCCGCTGCGTCCTGGCATAGAAAGGTCCAGCAACAGCAAGTCTAGCCCACCCTTGCGCACCAGCGCCAACGCCTCGAATCCGTCCACGGCCTCACCCACGACCTCAATGTCCGTAGCACCTTCCAGAATTCGCTTCAATCCTTCGCGCATGATGGTGTGGTCGTCGGCAATCACTATTCGAATCATGGCTCGATCAAAAATCCAAAGATAAAGAGGTAAGAGGAATCAGCACCTGAAGCGTCAACCCATGGGGAAAGGCTTCCTGCAAATGCATATTACCGCCTAAAGCTTGGATTCGTTCTCGCATAGCGACCAAGCCAAGACAGTCTGGCTTGGTCAAACTCCCTTGCGCCATGCCAACACCATCGTCTCTGATGTCGATTTCCAGCTTCGAAGATGAGCGCTTCAAACGAATTTGGACAGTCTCAGCCTGGGCATGTTGCTCGACATTGTGCAAACTTTCCTGAACGATCCTGAAGACCACGGATTTGATCGGGTCATCCAGATTTCCATTGAATTTTTCCGCGTCCACCTGGCAACTTACGGCCGTCTTTTTCTGAAAATTTTTTGCCATCCAGAAAATTGCCGGTAATAGGCCCAGATCATCCAGCAAGGGCGGACGCAAAGAAGAAGCGATGGTCTTTGTATTCTGGATGATGTGATCTAGTAACGTCTGCATCTGTGCCACACGCCTTGAACACACCAAGGCGTCTTGATTCAAACTGCTTTCCAGCCAGTCCAAGTCCAGTTTCAGCACGCTCAACTCTTGCCCCAAGTCATCGTATAACTGCTTGGAAATCCGACGTTTTTCGATTTCGTTCGCTGCCTGGGTCGCGACGCTACGCAAGACAGGAATGGTCACCTCGCTCTCTTGCGCCTCCAGTTGGGGGCGAAGCACCACCGACAGCAGCGCCTGCTGATTGACATGCATCCGGGTAAGGGTGGCGCTCGCATCGAAAAGCGTGCCATCCATACGTCGGCAGATCAGTTGCCGTGTGAAATGAAAAGCCTCAGAGAATTCGGTGGCCTCTGGAATGCTTTCCCAGAGGTCGTTACTTTGTGATCCACCCTCACCGTTGCACGCCACAATATGGGACAGGCACATTCCGCGCATGCGTCCGGCTTCGACCTGAAACACACGTTCGGCTTCAGAATTTACTTGAATTATCTTGCCCCCTGGCTCAGTGACGATCACCGCCTCTTGGAAAGTGCTGCGCCTGGCCTGGTCAACAGTTTTATCCTTTTCAAACGTTTTCACTGTCTGCCTGGTGGGGAAACTCCCACAACGCGCAACTCTTTCATTGCCGGTAAGCATGATCTCATCCTGTTGTAAAAACTTGTCTCTCGACCTGGGGGCTGTGCCATGCGCATTCAGCTTCAAAGAAACAATTTGACGCAAATGGGAAGAAATGCTGCCGTCTGCTTGCTCAGTTAGCAGAATTGTGCAAGGCATTACAATAGTGCTCAAATATTTATAGGAAAGGATGCAAGGCGCTATGTTCCGTGCCGCAAACCGGTTCGTTGAGTGTTGTCAACTAAAGCAGCTTATACGCTCGCTGTCTTTCCCAATCATGGAGAGCATGAAGCATTTCCCTTAGCGCCTACCTGACATCGCACAATTCGCAGGAGAATGGCAGTTTTTCACCATTTTTTGCTGCTGAATCCCACTCTTCTGTCTCTATTTTTGGAGAAACGCACAATGAAAACCAAAGCCGCAGTCGCTTGGAAAGCTGGGCAGCCCTTAACCATTGAGGAAGTCGACCTGCAAGGTCCAAAGGCAGGTGAAGTGCTGGTTGAGATCAAAGCCACGGGCATTTGCCACACCGATTACTACACCCTGTCCGGTGCCGATCCAGAGGGTCTCTTTCCGGCCATCCTCGGGCATGAAGGCGCGGGCGTCGTGGTTGATGTCGGTCCCGGCGTGACCAGCCTGAAAAAGGATGACCACGTCATTCCGCTGTACACGCCCGAATGCCGCCAGTGCAAGTACTGTCTGTCGCAAAAGACTAACCTGTGCCAGTCGATCCGCAGCACCCAAGGCCAAGGCCTGATGCCGGACGCCACCAGCCGCTTTTCCATTGATGGCAAGCCGATCTTCCATTACATGGGTACGTCCACTTTCTCCAACTACGTAGTGGTGCCTGAGATCGCGCTAGCCAAGATCCGCAGCGATGCGCCTTTTGACAAGGTCTGTTACATCGGCTGTGGCGTGACCACGGGCGTTGGCGCTGTACTGTTTACTGCCAAAGTCGAAGCTGGCGCTAACGTGGTCGTCTTTGGCCTGGGCGGCATTGGCCTGAACGTGATCCAGGCGGCTAAGATGGTCGGTGCCGACAAGATCATTGGTGTGGATCTGAATCCGGCGCGCGAAGCCATCGCCCGAAAATTCGGCATGACCCATTTCGTCAATGCTAGCGAAGTCGACAATGTGGTCGATAGCATCGTCCAGTTGACTGATGGCGGTGCCGACTACAGCTTCGAATGCGTGGGCAATGTCACTACCATGCGCCAGTCGCTGGAGTGCTGCCACAAGGGCTGGGGCCAGTCCATCATCATTGGCGTGGCGGCTGCGGGCGAGGAAATCAGCACCAGACCCTTCCAGTTAGTGACCGGACGGGTCTGGAAAGGGTCAGCCTTTGGCGGCGCGCGCGGTCGTACCGACGTGCCAAAGATCGTGGACTGGTACATGGAAGGCAAGATCAACATTGACGACCTGATCACCCATCATCTGCCGCTGGAACGCATCAACGAAGGCTTTGATTTGATGGAAAAAGGTGAGTCCATTCGCTCGGTCGTCATGTATTGATCGAATTGACGCTTGCACCTTTGCTGCCAAAGTGGCGTCAGAGGTGCCGGCCGGGTGTTTTCCAGCCGAATGCACAAACCATAGCCCTACGAGCTTTTGCGCTTTCTGAAAGAAGCTTCAGAAGCTCTAAGCGGCTTTTATTTTTGAAGGAAACAAGAAGTGAAACTGATCAGCGAACATCGTTGCTTTGACGGCGTACAGGGTTTTTATCGGCACGTATCTAAGGAAACCGGCATGTCCATGCGCTTTTCGGTGTACCAGCCTCCGCAGGCCAAGAAGCGCAAGGTTCCGGTTCTGTTCTACTTGGCCGGCCTGACCTGTACGGAAGAAACCTTCATGATCAAGGGTGGAGCCCAGCGTTATGCGGCCAAGCACGGCATCATGCTGGTTGCCCCAGACACTAGCCCGCGCAACACCGGCATTGCTGGCGAGACCGAAAGCTGGGATTTTGGCGCCGGCGCCGGCTTTTACATTGATGCCACCCAGTCGCCGTGGTCCAAGCACTACCGCATGTACTCTTACATCGTGCAGGAACTGCGCGAAACCATTGTGCGTGAGTTTGCAGCAGCACCCGACCGGATTGGCGTCTTTGGACATTCGATGGGAGGGCACGGCGCACTGATCATGGCCCTGAAAAACCCGGACATTTTTCGTTCGGTCTCGGCCTTTGCGCCGATTGCAGCGCCGATGCAGGCACCCTGGGGCCACAAGGCTTTCAGTAATTACTTGGGCAGCGACACCGAAGCTTGGAAAGCCTATGACGCTTCCGAATTGATGAAGCAACTGAAAACCCCCTTCCCCGAAGGCATATTAATCGACCAGGGCCTGGCCGATCCCTTCCTAGAAGTGCAGTTGCTGCCTCACCATTTCGAATCCGCCTGCATCAGCGCCGACCAGCCGCTAACGCTGCGCCGTCATGCGGGCTATGATCATAATTATTATTTCATTTCGACCTTCATGGAAGACCACTTGGACTTCCATCATCAGCATTTGAACGCTGCTGTCTGAGATTTTTTCCAGCCAGCCTCTGGGCCTTAAAGGAACAGGCTGGATGCTTTCGACGTAACCGCCTTCGAGATCATCGGCTCCTCGATTTGTTCCTACTGGCAAAACACGCCTATACCGGCGTTCGTCACTGCTTCCCCCCTATTGATCCCGCGCAAATCCTTGCGCTTGCACTGATACCGAAATAGCAAGGTTTTCCGTTTTCGATTAAAGTTGGAGCATCTATGTGCTTCTGGCATCGCTCTGGCACAAAATATGTCAGGCGTTCGGCGCCAGCAGTTCATCCCGATTAACTCTCACAAGAGGAAATAAAAATATGAATACTCAGGAACAGTCCACTCCTTCTGACGACATCGTTAACAAGGACGTGAAACCTCGCCTGGACAAGGTCAAAGATACCGCTCATGCCAAGATCGATCAGATGTCCGAGGCAGCACGTCCGGCCGTGGACAAACTGTCGGAAGGCGCACACAAGGCCGTCGACAAAGTTTCCAGCACTGCCTCCCAAGCCGCCACCACTGTGTCCGCCAAGTTTGACCAGGCGTGTGACACTCATTCCAAGCTGATGACGGACAGCCGCGAAAAAATTCGTGCAAAGCCCCTAGCGGCAGTCGGCATTGCTGTAGCTGCTGGCGTGTTGTTGCGTCAGCTATTTCGTTCACGCAGGTGAGTCCTGCTTTACCCAGCCGGTCCAGCCAGACTTCTCGCCTGTCCTGCAGGCCAAGGTTTGGTTGGGCTTTTGCCCCTCTCGCCCCAACCGCTCCCCACGCCAACCCGAATGACGGCGGTACGTCTGCTGATTTTTGGTCTGCTATTGGCTTGCATGACAGCCTGCGGCCGAGACGATGCGCGCAAGCCTAAAGTCAGCACCCTCAGTTCACAATCCGTAACAGCGCTGTCATCCTCGTACGCCCCTTCCTGAAAAAATCCGCTGTTCTTCTCTCTGCTAGGCTTGGGTTATTGCCTATCTTTTTGGGGTGCCTTTGGTTGCAAGGTCTTTTCAAGTTGAGAATGATTCACATTCCGACAAGACTTGGCTATACTCTTCTTGGCAAGAAACCAAAAACCTCACTTAAGGAAGCTTTGATGAAATCAGTTTTTCGTCGCACCCTGGGCGCGACTGCTGTTGCCCTGCTTTGCACTGGTACCGCCACGGCTGCCGATAAAGAGCTGAATATTTATTCGGCGCGCCACTACCAGACGGATGAGCAGTTGTACAACGGCTTCACCGAAAAGACCGGCATTAAGATCAACCGCATCGAAGCGGATGACAACCAGATTTTCGAGCGGCTACGTAGCGAAGGCAAGAACAGCCCGGCCGACGTCATTCTGATGGTGGATGCAGCGCGCCTGTGGCGCGCTCAGATTGCCGGCCTGTTCCAGCCCACGCAGTCTAAAATCCTTGAAAAGCGCATTCCCGACAATCTGCAAAGCAAGGATGACGAGTGGTTCGGCTTTTCCACGCGCGCACGTATCATCGTCTATAACAAGGACACGGTCGACCCCAAAGACGTCCCCACATATGCGGCCCTAGCCGACCCCAAGAATAAGGGCAAGGTCTGCACCCGCTCCGGTTCCCATCCTTACATGCTATCGCTGATCGGTTCGCTGATCGAGCGGGATGGCAAGGAAGCCACTGAAGACTGGGCGCGCGGCATGGTTACCAACTTCGCTCGTCCGCCACGTGGCGGCGATACCGATCAGATTAAAAGTGTCGCCAGCGGAGAATGTGGCGTGGCCTTGGCCAACAGCTATTACTATGCTCGCCTGCTGCGCTCGACCAAGCCTGAAGATCAGAAACTGATGAGCAAGGTCAGCTTTGTCTGGCCCAACCAGAAAGACGGTGGCACCCATGTCAACATCGCGGGCGCAGCCGTGGCCAAGAATGCGCCACACAAAGAAGCCGCGGTCAAGTTCCTGGAATACCTGGCTAGCGACGAGGCGCAGGTCTACTTTGCGGATGGCAACAACGAATGGCCAGCTGTCAAGAACGTGAAGGTTACTAACCCTGCACTTGAAGCCATGGGTGACTTCAAGGCCGAAAATATTTCTATCTCCAGCATCGGTAAGAACCAAGTCGCCGCCCAAAAGATTCTAGATCGGGTCGGCTACAAGTAAGTCTCTGACTTGGCCTGCGATAAGAACGTTTTGTCAAAGGGCTGCGAGTGGCAGCGAAAGACTTTACAGCGGCGGACAGTGCGTTCCGTCGCTTTTTTATTTTTCGATCACCATTCTCAAAGGAAACGTGGCAATGAAGGTACTCCCCTTGCCGGGCTTGGAGGCAATATCCAGCACGGCCCGGTGGCGCAGCAGCACATGTCGGACTATGGCCAACCCTAGGCCAGTGCCTTGCGTTTCACGCGAGCGGCTCTTGTCGACCCGGTAAAAACGTTCGGTCAAGCGTAGCAAATGCTCAGGCGGGATGCCGATACCTGTGTCTTGCACCTTGAACTGTGGACCCCGCGATGATTCCTGCCAGCACAGGGTAATCTGACCTCCTTCCGGGGTATAGCGCACTGCATTCGACACTAGGTTTCCAAAGGCGCTGCGTAATTCGTCCACACTGCCCTTGATATCCGGTCCATTGAAGTCCAACAGCAGCGTGTGCCGGCCAGCGGACAACGCCTGCGCTTCCTGCAGTACTTGCTCTAGCAATGGCTGCATCGGAATCGGCTCCGCTTGTACTGGAAAATCTTCCGACTCCAGCTGGGTGAGCGACAGCATATCTTCGACCAGGTTCTGCATGCGCCGTCCCTGCTCTTGCATCAACTTCAGATGAGCATGCCGAGTTTCGGCGTTCAGATCGGACTGCGAAGCTGCAATTTCCAGAAAGCCGTTGATCACCGTCAAAGGCGTGCGCAACTCATGTGAAGCATTGGCGATGAAGTCACGGCGCATCATATCGATGCGCTCGGCATCGGTGACATCGTGGGTAACCAGAATCTGGCGGCGAGTTTCGAAAGGAATCAGGTGGATCACCAGCTTGCGCTGGCGCAGCGTCAGCGCAAGCGGCTCTTCGTAGCGTCCCAGGACGATGTAGTCGATGAAATCGGGGTGGCGGATCAGGTTGGTCACGCGCATGCCCTTGTCGCGCGTTTCGCTCAAGCCCAGATGCTCTTCGGCCACCGGGTTGCACCATTCCAGAAAGAGCACGTCATCCATGATGACCACGCCGTCGGGCAGCAAATTCATGGCCTGGCGAAAATGGGTTAGCCATTCGGTCATTTCCAGACGGTTTCTTTCGTCTTCGCGACGCAGGCGATACAGGCGTGCAAACACGCCCGTCCACGCTCCCCAACCGTCCGGCAGCTGGCTGCTGTCGGGTTGCTCCAGCCAGCCCGACAGCAGATACAGGTAGCGCAACTGCACTAACACGAACACGGTCATCATTCCTAGACTACTCAACAAGCCGACGACTGGTCCAAAAAAGAACCAGACCACCGCGCCCAATAGCCATACAGACAGCATGCGTAAGGCCGCAGGGATCCAAAATACTAAATGGGGGTTCATGTCATTCTCTTTCTGTACTCAGCATGTAGCCTACCCCGCGCACGGTACGGATCAGGGTGCCGCCCGCCTTCAAGCTTTTGCGTAGGCGCAGCACGTGAACATCCACCGTGCGTTCGCCAATAGCGACGTGGGTGCCCCAGACACGATCCAGCAACTGGTCGCGCGAAAACACCCGTTCAGGACGGGCCATGAAAAATTTTAATAGTCTAAATTCTGCAGAACCGACTTCCAGTTGCTCACCGTTGTAGGTGACACTGCAACGCGCCGGGTCCAGCCGCAGCGGTCCAACCGTCATTTCTTGGTCGCCATGTTCGGGCATCTGACGGCGCAGCAGCGCATTGACACGGGCGATCAACTCGCGAGGTGAAAAGGGCTTGGTGATGTAGTCATCCGCGCCATGGTTCAATCCGGCCACCTTGTCTTCTTCCATGCTCCTGGCAGTTAACATGATGACCGGCAACTGACCGAATTGCCGGTCTTGGCGGATGCGGCTCAGGAGTTGCAGGCCGCTTTCCCTAGGCAGCATCCAGTCCAGCAGGAGCATCTGTGGCGTCTGTCGCTGCAGATGACTCCACGCTTGCTCGGCGTTCGCCGCAGTCAGAGTTTCCCAGCCGGCATCCTTCAGGGTGAATTCGATCAGTGCGGTAATGGCCGGCTCGTCTTCTACGATCAGGATCAATGGCCGGGGGCTGCCATCCGGCCTGGGACCCGCGGTTTCCACACCCTGCTCCATTATCAGCGCGCTCCAGTATGCCGGTTTTCCTTGCCGCTCAGATAGTCGCTGTGCCGGATGTCCTTGCCGCCGACTACATAGATTACGTACTCGCCAATATTGGTGGCGTGGTCGCCGATGCGCTCAATGGCCTTGGCCACCCAGAGCGTATCCAGGGCAGAAGAAATGACGCGCGGATCTTCCATCATGAACGTGACCGTGGCGCGCATGATGGCCCGGAATTCGTGGTCGACCGCATCGTCCATGGCCAGCAATTTTTCAGCCTGGCCCCGGTCCAGCCTGGCAAAAGCGTCCAGAGAATCATGCAGCATGGTGGCCGCATGAGCGCCAATGATGCGTACGGTTTCATAGTGATTGAGCGAATCCGACCCACGTTCATGGATGAATTTGGTCGAACGGGCGATCTTGACTGACTCGTCACCGATGCGCTCGAGGTCGGTGATCACCTTGAGCGTGGCCATGACGGTACGTAGATCATTGGCGGCTGGCTGGCGCTTGACGATCAACTGGCTGCAGAAATCATCCAGCGCCAGTTCCAGCCGATTGACTTCGGCATCGCTCTCGATCACCTTGCGTGCCAGCTCCACGTCAGCGGTACGAAAGGACTTCAAGGCATCCAGAAACTGACTCTCCACCAAGCCACCCATCAACAGCACCTGAGAGCGAATGGTTTCCAGATCCATCGCGTATTGCCGGGAAAAATGTTCGGTCTGTATCATCTGTTCCTTTTTATTGTGGTTGTTCTGCCTGCAAGGTCCGTGGGCGTTAGCCGAAACGCCCCGTTATGTAATCCTGGGTTTCGGTGCGCGCCGGATTCATGAAAATCTTGTCGGTACGGTCAAACTCGATCAGTTCACCCAGATACATGTAGGCCGTGTAGTCGGAGCAACGCGCTGCCTGCTGCATGTTGTGGGTGACGATGGCGATGGTGTATTCGTCCTTGAGTTCGCTGATCAACTCTTCGATTTTGGCAGTGGAAATCGGGTCCAGCGCCGAAGTCGGTTCATCCAGTAGCAGGACTTCCGGGCGCACGGCCACACCGCGCGCAATGCACAGGCGCTGCTGCTGACCGCCAGACAGGCTCAGGCCGCTTTTCTGCAGCTTATCCTTGACCTCATCCCAGAGTGCCGCCTTTTTCAGCGCCCACTCCACCCGCTCTTCCATCCGCCCACGCGGCAGGTTTTCATACAACCGTACACCAAAAGCAATATTGTCATAAATCGACATGGGAAACGGTGTCGGCTTCTGAAACACCATGCCGATTTTGGCACGCAGCATGTTGACGTCCAGCTTGGGGTCAAGAATATTGCGCCCGCCAAATAGAATTTCACCTTCGGCGCGCTGGCCCGGATACAGGTCATACATGCGGTTCAGGGTGCGCAGCAGGGTCGATTTGCCACAACCGGAAGGCCCGATGAACGCGGTGACCCTTCCTTTTTGGATGTCCAAGTTGATGTTTTTCAGACCCTGAAAACGATCATAGTAAAAATTGAGGCCAGAAATAGTGAGGATGGGGCGCTCTTCGGTCGTGGCCGGCGCCGGGTCATTCATGTCGAGCAGATGCATGGCTTAACTCTGGTTGCGTTGCTTAAAAAAGGTGCGCGAGAGAATATTCAATCCCAATACGCTGAAGGTCACTATCAGGGCCCCGCCCCAGGCCAAGGCCCGCCAGTTTTCATAGGGACTCATTGCGAACTGGTAGATCACCACCGGCAGGTTGGCCATGGGCGCATTCATGTTGGTGCTGAAAAACTGGTTATTCAGCGCTGTGAACAGCAACGGCGCGGTCTCACCGGAAATGCGCGCCAGCGCCAGTAGCACGCCTGTAATCACACCGGCAGTCACAGCACGCAGGCGCACCATGATGGCCACCTTCCAGCGCGGTGCCCCCAGCGCAAAAGCAGCTTCGCGCAGACTGGTCGGTACCAGATTCATCATATTGTCAGTGGTACGCACCACCACTGGAATGGCAATCAGGGAAAGGGCGAAACTGCCGGCCCAGCCGGAAAAATGATGGGTATTGGCAACGTACAAAGCATAGATGAACAGGCCAATGACGATGGACGGCGCACTCAGCATGACATCCGTGACAAAGCGCGTGACTTGAGCGAAACGGCTACGCTCTCCATATTCCGCCAGATACATTCCGGCCAAAATGCCAATGGGCGTACTCAGCAAAGTGGCCAGACCCACGATCAGCAGGCTGCCGACGATGGCATTTTTCAGGCCACCGCCTGCTGTCCCCGGTGCCGGAGTGGATTGGGTGAACATGGCCCAGTCTAGAGCGCCCATGCCCTTGACCAGCAGCGTTAGTAAAATCCACATCAGGAAAAAAATCCCGATCGCCATGGCCAAAAAAGACAGGGCGATGCCGATACGATGCTGTAGCAAACGTCGGCGGTAGACCGGATTGCGCGGTCCGTTCATGATGAACTCCCTTCACGCCGCGCCATGCTGCGCAGCATCAACTTGGCCGCTGCCAGCACGATGAAGGTGATGACGAACAAGATCAGGCCCAAGGCAAACAGTGACGACACATGCAGGGTCGACTCGGCTTCGGCAAACTCATTGGCTAAGGTCGAGGCAATGCTGTTGCCTGCAGCAAAGAGCGACCAAGACAGGCTGTGGGCATTGCCGATCACGAAGGTGATCGCCATGGTCTCGCCCAGCGCCCGCCCTAGGCCCAGCATCACGCCGCCGACCACGCCAGTACGGGTATAGGGCAGCACCACCTTACGCACCACTTCCCACTGGGTGCAGCCCAAGGCATAGGCCGATTCCTTGAGAACCGGCGGCACCAGTTCGAAAACGTCACGCATCACCGAAGCAATAAAAGGGATGATCATGATCGCCAGGATGATGCCGCCGGTCAAAATACCGATCCCCATCATCGGCCCCTGAAACAGCAGTCCGATCCCTGGTAACTGTCCCAAAGTGGCTTTCAGCAAAGGTTGGATGTAATCCGCAAAGAAAGGAGCAAAGATAAATAGGCCCCACATGCCGTAGATGATGCTGGGAACACCTGCCAGCAACTCCACTGCTGTGCCGAGCGGACGGCGCAACCAGTTAGGACAGATTTCCGTGAGAAACAGCGCAATGCCAAAGCTCACCGGAAATGCAATCAGCAAGGCAATGAAGGAAGTGGACAGCGTACCAACAATGGCGATCAGGGCGCCATAACGATCATGGCTGGGGTCCCATTCGACGTCGATGATGAAGCCGGGACCAAATTCCTTGAAGGCTGGCCAAGCGCCGATCATGAGCGACACGATGATGCCAGCCAAGACCAGCAGCACCAGCAGGGCAAAGCCCAGGGTGACTTTGTGGAACACATAATCCTGCACGCGCTGGCTGCGCATGGTGGCGAGCAAGGCCGGATCATCCAGCGATTGCTTGCCGGCGTTAGGAGGGGACAGATTCGCAAGGGGCATGGAATTGCGGGTGGAAAGTGTATTCATGGCGTTGCACGGTGCATGGTTCAAGGCCGCCGTACCCGAGTGACAAATCATAGTGCAAACCCGGGTATGCGGCAGGCTCGGCGCTCAGCCGCCGAGGATGTGAACTGCGCGATTTACCGGATGGGCTTTCCTGCCTTGTCGCTCAACTGTGTTTTCCAGCCCCGCTGCACCTGCTCGACCACGGGCGCTGGCAGGGCCACGTATTCCAACTCGGTCGCCATGGCGCCACCATTTTTATACGCCCACTCGAAAAATTTCAGGACTGCGCGTCCGGTTTCAGGTTTAGCCTGCTGCTTGTGCATCAGAATGAACGAGGCCCCGGTGACCGGCCAGCTGCCCTGGCCGGGCTGATTGGTCAGGATCACGCCCATGCCAGGTGTGGTTTCCCAGGCTGCGCCCGCAGCGGCAGCCTTGAAACTATCATCCCCAGGCTGGACGAACTGACCATCCTGATTTTGCAGCTGAGTATGCGTGATCTTGTTATGGGTCGCATACGCATATTCCACATAGCCAATGGCGCCCCGGATGCGTTGGACGTTGGCAGCGACGCCCTCATTGCCTTTGCCGCCCATGCCAGCAGGCCACTTGACTGCCGTTCCAGCGCCCACGCGCTTCTTGAATTCGGGATGAACCCTGGACAGATAATCCGTCCAGAGAAAGGTGGTGCCCGAACCATCGGCACGATGGACGACGGCAATGTCGTAGGCTGGCAACTTGAGGCCAGGGTTCAGCGCGACGATTTCCGGTGCGCGCCAGCTGGTGATCTTGCCCAGATAGATATCGCCGAGAACTTTCCCGGTCAACTTCAATTCGCCCGGCTTGACGCCCTTCAAATTGACGATCGGGACCACGCCCCCCATGATGGCCGGAAATTGCATCAGCCCGGCCTTATCCAGCTCTTCCGCTTTCAAAGGCATGTCGGAAGCGCCGAAGTCCACGGTCCTGGTCTTGATTTGTTTGATGCCGCCGCCCGAGCCAATCGATTGGTAATTCATGCTAATCCCAGAAGCTGCCTTGTAGGCCTCGGCCCATTTCGCATAAATTGGATAAGGAAAGGTTGCGCCGGCCCCGGTGATTTCTGCGGCCTGCGCGGAAAAAAGAATGACGGCGCCCGATGCGGCCACCACGCACTGTATGAGTTGCTTAAATCGCATGTCCACACTCCGATGAAGCTACGGTTAATCGAACAATGCCTACTGTAGCGAAGGAATGTGACAGCTTGATGAATGGACGACTATCTGGCCAAAGCATGCGCCCACTCTAACGACGACAAAGATGGCGGCGAGAGCCTGGCGTCACAAGCCCATCTTGATGACATGCAGTACCAGCCCGACCAGGCCACCTACGACGGTGCCGTTGATGCGAATGTATTGCAGGTCCTTGCCGACATAGAGCTCGAATTTTCTGGAAACGGTTTCGGCATCCCAGCTCTGGATGACGCGCTCGACCAAGGCCGCAATCACCCGGCGCCGATGATGAATAGCGTCCACGGCAAAGGTGCGCAACCACTGGTTGAGCTTGCCGCGCATGGGTAGATCCTGCGCCAGTGACAGCGCCAGCGCCTGCAACGCACGGTCCAGTTGCGTCACGGCGACTGACTTCGGTGCCTCTGCATCGGCCACGATGCGGGTGCGCGCATCCAGCCAGATTTGCTGCACGTACTCCAGAAAGAGCGGATGCTCCAAGGTACTGCTGACCACGTGCTTGATCTTGTCTTCGTATTCAGGAGAATTGCGCAATTGTTCAATCAGACTTTCTGCGGCCTGTTGAAACTGTTCGCGCCATTCACTATCCTCTTCCTGCATTTCATCTAGCACCTTCTGGGTGCCATCCAGCAAGCGTACATACAGCTTTTCGTCGAACATGCGCGGCACCCAGCGCGGGCTGTTTTCATGAATTTTCTGCCGAATGAAAGCCTGATTTTGCTCCAGCGCCTGGGCCGCCAGACCAATCAGATGATCGAACAGCGCTTGGTGTCGACGATCAGCGATCAACACCGACAGCACCTCCGCCACAATCGGCCCCAGCCGCATGGAGCCCAGCGTGCCCTGGACAGTGCGCTGCAAGAAAGCACTGACTTCGCGATCCTCGACCATGCGCGCAAGCGCCGGGATGCCAGCGACCAATTGTAATGACAAAGCGCGGCTGTTCTCCGGCCTTTGCAGCCAGTTGACAGCAGCGCCGGCAAAGTCCATTTGCTGCAATTCTTTTGCCAGCACCTCTCGTGTCATGAAATTATGCTCAAGAAAACCGGCAATGCTGGTGCCGATACGGTCCTTGTTGCGCGGGATGATGGCCGTGTGCGGAATCGGCAATCCCATGGGCCGGCGAAACAGAGCAGTCACGGCAAACCAGTCCGCCAGCGCGCCGACCATCGCCGCTTCGGCAAAGGCACCGACAAAAGCCAAAAACGCATATTGCGCCTCAAGTAGGCGCGCCGCGACAAATAGCAAGGCCATCAATACCAGCAACCCGGTTGCGATCAGGCGCATCCGATGCAACTGGCGCCTTTGTTCCTCTTCATGTAGGGGCATGGATCACTTGTCTTTTGCTTTCGTAAAATATGGATTCGACCACCCGAACAACAGATATCAGCCTGATCTTACGGAAGTTTCGGATAGCAGACTTGTGTTCCCTCAGCCACATCAACATGCCCTGCGTTGTTGTATGCGAGTTCCATTTTTGTCACCATACGTCTGTCGCTGGCCGCCAAAATTGCCGATGCGCAAGTGTAACTGGCAAAATCAGGAGCCTGTCGTGTACGAACTGCGCTTGCCCAAGAGGGCTTGTCTGCGAAGCAGGGCAAGCGATGCAGACTATTCGATTCAAACCAGGACTATGCATGCAACCATTCCACTCGCCGGTCTTAACAGAGAACACGCCTCTGCGCCAACCGTTGTCGCCTGATGGCGTACCGGCATCAGTATTGATCGTGGACGATACGCACGCTAAGCAAAAGGCCATCACGGCTATTGTTGCGCGCATGGGGCTGGAGGTAACCACGGCTTCTTCGGGCCGGGAAGCCTTGCGCTTGCTGCTGAGGAATGACTACGCCGTCATCCTGCTCGACGTCAAAATGCCCGAGATGGATGGCTTTGAAACCGCCACCTTAATTCATGGACGGCCACGCTCAGCCCATACGCCCATTATTTTCGTCACGGCCGAGGCAGATTCCGATTCCGAGCGCTTCCAGGGTTACACCATGGGTGCGGTGGACTACATCTTTTCGCCCATCGTGCCACAAGTGTTATGCGCCAAGCTGCGTGTTTTTGTGGATTTATATTATTTGCAGCGCAAACTAATTCTGCAAACCGATGAGCTGCGCCAGTCCAAGCAACTGCTGCAAGAGCTGGCCCTGCACCAGGAGCGCATCAAGGAAGAAGAGCGCAAGCGCATCGCCCGCGAGATCCATGACGAGTTGGGCCAGAATCTGCTGGCCTTGCGCATCGATGCTTCTATGCTGCATTCACGCACTGCCGACCGGCATCCCCGGCTGAATGAAAAGGCAGGCTACGCCTTGGAGCAGATCGATGCCACCATCAAAAGCGTGCGCAACATCATCAACAACCTGCGCCCGCCCGTGCTGGACCTGGGGCTATATGCCGCGATTGACTGGCAAATCCAGCAATTCAGCAAGCGCAGCGGCATTACTTGCTGCATTCAGGTCGACAATGAGCAGTTCTTCGACTCCAG
>JBBSSV010000012.1:0-17061 GCA_038241705.1 Burkholderiales bacterium
GCGCACGGCATTACCCAGAAGGTTGATGAGCACTTCGCGCAGATGCAGCGGATCGAAGCGCGCCCGGGCGCCCGGCCTATCCGACACAATACGCACCCTGGCTGGATCAATACCGGCCTCGGCCACGAACTCGGCCACGATCTGTTCCAAGACCGGTGCCAGCACCAGAGGAATTGCCGGCAGCTGTGCTTTGCGCGATAGTCGCAGAATGTCTTCTACCATCCGGTCCAAGCGCTGGACGTTGTCGCCGACGATCTTAAGCAGCCGCATGGCAACCTGCCCCTGTTCTTCCTCGCGCAGCAATGAGGCGGCATGGGCAATCGCCGACAGGGGGTTGCGCACTTCGTGGGCAATACTGGCTGTCAGCCGCCCCATGGAAGCCAGCTTCAGCTGCTGCGCCTGGTTTTCTATTTCGCTGACATCCTGCATGAAAACGAGGGTGCGCCCCGGTTGCAGCACGGACGCTTCCAGCCGAGTAAAACGCAGCTTCAGATGCAGGGGCGCTGCCGACTGCGTCGTCATTTCCAAGCCAGTTCCGCTCGCGGAAGATCCACGGCTGCGCAGCATGACGAAGACCGATGCTGGCACAGGCATGCCGCCCTCGCCCGTGCCCAAGCGCGCCAGCCAGTCGGCATACGCATCGGCCACCGAGGGCAGCGCATCGATATCCTCGTGCACCTGCGTCAGATCGGCGCTCGGCGCCAGCCCCAGCATATGCCGAGCGGCCGGGTTGGCGGTTTCCAGTCGTCCTTCAGGACTGACCACCAGCACACCGTCGCGCATGTCGGCGATCACCAGGCGATTAATCGCCTGTTGCACCTGCAGACTTTCGCCGCGCTCACTGGCCAGTTGTTCCTGCCAGATAAGTCCAGCTGCCAGACGGTTGATCAGCAGGACCGATGCAAAGAAAGTGGCGCCATAAATACCAGCCTGCATCAAGGGGGCGTCCTGGGCAAAACGCCAGAACCGATAACCGCCCTCGCCCAGCAATACCAGACTGGCCAGCGCCGCGAAGAACAGGGCCGGGATGCGCGGCGCCAGCACGGCCCCGGCAGTCAGTGGGAAAAGATAGAAAACGGCCAGTTCGCTGCGGCCAGGATCAGCCATGAGATATAGCGCGGAAATAAAAACGATGTCGAGCGTCAGTTGCAACAGTAACTGCCCTGTCAATCCATGCCGCCAGCAAGCCGCCAACGCCACGCAGCCCAGTGCCCAAGTCAGATAGGCACCGCCTACAACCTGTAGCGCTGTTATGTCGGTCACGCTGCCAGGCTTGATGCTGAGTCCGAGGTAGGTCAGCAATACCCCGACGAACAGTAGCCGGCTGAGATTGAAGGTTTGCAGGGTACGCCACAGCGTATCGGACAGATGCGCTGCTACCTTGGAAGAACCGGGCGGTCCTTCAGCGCTCAGCCTGGTGCTGATGCCTGTGCTCTTCACTGCAGTAGGATGCCTGGGGGCTGCCCAAAGCTTCTGAAGCCGGCACGTAAGTGCCGCATGCCTGGCAGCGCACCATGGGTTCGGCCGCCTCCAAGTCAGCGGCCCGCCGCCAAGGCATCCGGCTTGGTGCCGGCGGTGCGGCAGCGCGCTTCTTCGGCCGCATCAGCCACGCCAGCACCAACGCCACGACCAGCAGCCAAAGGATGAATTTCATAGCGGGCTCCGATGCAGAATCACTTCCAGCACGAAGCGGCTACCGACATACGCCAACAGCAAGGTGGTGAAACCTGTCAGGATGAAACGCAGGGCAGTCTTACCGCGCCACCCGCGCAGATAACGTCCCGCCAGCAGCAAAGCAAACAGCGCCCAGGACATGAGCGTGAAGATGATCTTGTGGTCCCATGTGAAGGGTACGCCGAACAGCTCTTCCGAAAACACGACGCCGGAGAGCACGGTCAGACTCAGCAGAAAAAACCCCAGGGCGATCAACCGAAACAACAGCTTTTCCATGGTCAGCAAGGGTGGCAGACGATCCAAGGTAGAGGTCAGCCAACCCTGCTGTTTAGCTGGGGGCAAGCCATGCAGGCGCGACTCCTGCAAGGCCATGAGGACGGCATGAAATGCTGCAATGGTCAGAGTGCTGTACGCCAGCAGAGCCACCGCCATGTGACCGGCAAACCAAGGAGAGCGCGTCTCCAGCGGCACCAGAGCACCGGGAAACAGTATGGGCAAGAGCGCACCGACGGCCACGCAAGGCAGAATCAGTACGCGCAGACCCTCGAAGGACAGATCCCGGTTTTCCAGCCAATAGGCACCGGCAGAAATCCAGAGGGTGCTGGACACAATCAGAGCAAATCCAACACGCAGGGTCTCCGGCAGCAGGACCATCAACCCTAGAGCCAGCCCATGAAAGAGCCAGGCCAGCGCAGTCCCGCCGGCCACCAGCATTCGAAGCTTACTGGGCAAAAATGCACAGGTCAGGTACAGCAAGCTAGCCAAGAGAAAGAGAGTGGTTTGCATCCAGGCAGTTTACACCATGTCCCTTCTGGCGCGACACCGCAAATAGAGGCCACAAGGCCCTGTTTTCGTCCGTGTCGCACGTGCCTGAAAAGTGGGGCCGGCTCACGTTTGAAGACCTTGGGCAACAAGCGCATCAGTTAGAATGGCCCTATCTCGATGCTACTCGCCCCGATAGGGTCGGGCGCGCTCCCTTTACCGTCACTTGATGCGAACTCTTCATGCTTGATAACCTGACCCAACGTCTTGCCAAAGTCGTCAAGACCATGCGCGGCGAAGCCCGCCTGACCGAAGCCAATACCGCCGAAATGCTGCGCGAAGTACGCCTGGCCCTGCTGGAAGCCGACGTTGCCCTGCCGGCCGTGCGCGAATTCATTGCGCGCGTCAAGGAAAGGGCAATGGGTGAGGAGGTCATCGGCTCCCTGAGCCCCGGCCAAGCGCTGGTGGGCGTGGTCCAGAAAGAATTGGCCACCCTGATGGGCGCTGATCTGGGCCCAGAAGCGTCACAGCTTAACTTTGCCACCCAACCCCCGGCCATCATTTTGCTGGCGGGCCTGCAGGGCGCGGGCAAAACCACTACTGCCGGCAAGCTAGCGCGCTATTTACAAATCGAAAAAAAGAAAAAGGTCCTGACTGTCTCGGTCGACGTCTACCGCCCGGCCGCTATTGACCAGTTGCAAGCGGTCACGACACAAGTCGGGGCCGACTTTTTTCCTTCTCAGACCACCGACAAGCCGGTGGACATTGCCCGCGCCGCTCTGGATTACGCGAAACGACATTACCACGATGTGTTGATCATCGATACCGCCGGTCGTCTTGGCGTCGACGAAGCCATGATGGCTGAAATCAGCGCCCTGCATGCTGCGGTCAAGCCCATCGAAACCCTCTTCGTGGTCGATGCCATGCTCGGCCAGGACGCGATCAACACAGCCAAGGCGTTCAACGACGCTCTACCCCTGACTGGTATGGTGCTGACCAAGCTCGATGGCGATGCCCGAGGTGGCGCCGCGCTGTCGGTGCGCCACATCACCGGCAAGCCGATCAAGTTTGCTGGCGTGGCTGAAAAAATGGATGGCCTGGAAGCCTTTGATCCGGCGCGCATGGCCAACCGCATTCTGGGCATGGGCGATATCCTGGCCCTGGTCGAAGAAGCCCGCCGGGGCGTGGATGTCGCCAGCGCTCAGGATCTGGCACAAAAAATCAAGAGCGGCGGCAAGTTCGACCTAAATGACTTCAAAGCCCAGATCAGCCAGATGAAAAAAATGGGTGGCATGTCCAGTCTGATGGACAAATTGCCGGCACAGTTTCAGCAGTCCACCAGCGGTGCCAACATGGACCAGGCCGAGCAACAAGTACGGCGCATGGAAGGCATCATCAACTCCATGACCCCACGCGAGCGCGCCCGGCCGGAGTTGCTCAAGGCCTCGCGCAAGCGGCGCATCGCCGCCGGCGCCGGAGTGCAGGTACAGGATGTCAACCGCATGCTGTCGCAGTTCGAGCAAATGCAGTCCATGATGAAAAAGCTCAAGGGAGGCAACATGATGAAAATGATGCGTAACATGAAAGGCATGATGCCCGGCATGTGATGTCGCGCCACTACGTAGCGGCAGCTTTTGTAGGGCATTTGCGGCGATTTTTCCTCTGTACAGCACCGGTTTGCGGGGTTTATACAAAAACGGTACAAAACTTGGTGAAAAGGCTTGCATGACTGACAAAAGGCCACCACTATTGGCGGTGCGTGAAGTCGCGTGATTTCTCCAACTCATCGTAAGGAGGTTTGAAGATGGCAACAGCCAAAAAAACCGCAGCCTCTAAGCCGGCTGCAACTACAGCAGTCAAGCCTGCTGCCAAGAAAACTGCTGCAAAAACCGACGGCGCCAAGCCAGCACGCAAACCCAATGCTGCATTCATGAAGCCCCTGAAGCCTTCGGCCGAACTCGGCGCCGTGGTGGGTACCGATCCCTTGCCCCGTACCGAAGTCACCAAGAAGATCTGGGAATACATCAAAAAGAACAACCTGCAGGATGAGGCCAACAAGCGCAACATCAATGCCGACGACAAGCTCAAGGCTATCTTCGGCGGCAAAGAGCAGGTATCGATGTTCGAGATGACCAAGCTGGTCTCAGCACACCTGAGCTGATTGTCGCTTTTACTCTGAAAAATGCCCGCCTCTGTCGCGGGCATTTTTCATGGGCGATTGCTAGAACCCCGTTGGGTCTAGCCGGAGTAGTGCAAACGCCGCTCAGCGTTCAGAGGGCACCAGCAAATCCAAACAGGGTCCAAGCGGCACGATTCCATTCGGATTGATGCGCTGGTGGCTGCCGTAATAGTGCTGCTTGATATGGCTGAAGTCGACCGTCTCGGACACACCGGGCATCTGATAGAGCGCCCGCGTCCAGTCCC
This sequence comes from Burkholderiales bacterium, assembly GCA_038241705.1. Lineage (GTDB taxonomy): Bacteria > Pseudomonadota > Gammaproteobacteria > Burkholderiales > Burkholderiaceae_D > JBBSSV01. The sequence goes on from JBBSSV010000012.1 coordinate 4,861, forward strand.
AAAGGTTGGGATAGTCCACCAGACGGCGCAGGTTGCACTTGAAGTGACCGTGATAGACGCTGTCGAAACGGATCAGCGTGGTGAACAGACGCCAGTCGGCTTCGGTCAGATGTTCGCCTACCAGATAGCGCTGCTGCCCCAGGCGCATCTCCAACTGATCGAGGGCGTCAAACAGGATGCTCACTTCTTCTTCGTATACTGCCTGCTCAGTAGCAAAACCAGCTTTGTAGACGCCGTTGTTGATGCGCTCATAGACAAAGGCATTGATGGCATCGATCTCTGGCAACAGATCCGCCGGCGCATAGTCGTCGGGATTCACGCCCAAGCCATCGAAGGCAGAGTTCAGCATGCGAATGATATCGACCGACTCGTTGCTGACAATGGTGTCGCGCTGCAGATCCCACAGCACTGGCACCGTGACCTTGCCACTGTAGTCTTGTCGGGCACGTCGATAGACTTCGTGCAGGTAGCGCGCCTGGCCGACCGGATCAGGTAACGTGCCAGAGGCGGAAGCAAAGTGCCAGCCCTGTTCGCCCATGTGCGGATGAACGACGGACAGACTGATCAGGTCTTCCAGACCTTTCAACACACGGAATATCAAAGTGCGGTGCGCCCAGGGGCAGGCTAGAGAAACGTATAGGTGATAGCGCCCCGGTTCGGCGGCAAAGCCGCCTTCACCGCTGGGGCCGGGACTGCCGTCCGGCGTGATCCAGTTGCGAAAGCCGCTGTCAACGCGCACGAAGCGCCCTTGCTCCGACGGCGTCGTGGCGTCTTGCACGCGCCACGCGCCATTGATCATGATGCCCATCCCATCCTCCGGGTTGCTTACTTTACAAACTGCCTGCGCCATGACGCCACGTCTTCTCTGTCCAGAGTCACATTCAAGGCTGATGTTCCCATTGTTTCCAGGCCGTGAGCACGGCATTCGGATACTCCGCACGACCACGGCTGCCGTTGTAGCGCCCCAATGCCAAGAAGAGATTGCCTTTTTCCGTGTCGAGGTACAGACGCAAAATGGCGCAGCCATAACGCAGATTGGTCTGCATGTGAAACAGCTTGGCCGTATCGTTGTCGCCAATCGCCCGCGTCCAGAAAGGCATAACCTGCATATAGCCACGGGCACTGGCATGAGAAATGGCATATTTGCGAAAGGCTGACTCGACCTGGATCAGGCCTAGCACCAGGGCCGGATCCAATCCGGCACGGCGGGCTTCGTACCAGACTGTTTCTAGTAACTCTTGGCGTACCTGTGGATCGGGCAGGCGGCGTTGCAAGCGCTGGGACATGTCGCCCAGCCAGGCCAGGTACAGCACGCGTTGCTGAACGTCTTCAAACACTGGTTGGGGCGGGCGCGCATCGGCGATGGCATGCGACAAGGCAATGCGCACCGAATCGGCCAAGGCTTCCTCGCGCTGGTTGCCGCCTAACACCGGCGCGCTTGTCAGCAGGCAGACTGACAGCGCGAACGTGGACAGCACAAACCGTCCTTTTCTCACTATCCCAAGCAACATACGTACGACTTCAGTCCGAGGCACCATGAGGCGCACGCAGACGTTCTTGCAGGAAGGCCACGATCTTTGCAGGGGCCACCGAGGTGGCGGCACTGTCCCTGCGTCCCTGGTATTCGAGCATGCCTTCCTTCAGGCCGCGCTCGCCGATGACGATCCGGTGCGGTACACCAATCAACTCCCAGTCGGCAAACATGGCGCCCGGGCGCTCGCCCCGGTCATCCAGAATCACATCTAGACCTGCTTCTTGCAGAGCTGCATACAGTCGGTCGGTCTCGACCTGGACGGCTTCGCTGCGGTTGTAGCCCATGGGACAAAGCACGACCTCGAACGGCGCAATGCTAGCCGGCCAGATGATGCCGCGCTCATCGAAATTTTGCTCGATGGCTGCGCCCAGGATGCGGGTGACGCCAATGCCATAGCACCCCATTTGCAGCGGCTGGCTCTTGCCGTTTTCGTCCAAAAAAGTGGCCTTCATGTCTTCGGAGTAGCAAGTGCCAAGTTGGAACACATGACCGACTTCGATGCCGCGCTGCACTGCCAGTATGCCCTGCCCGTCCGGGGAAGCATCGCCGGCCACCACATTGCGCAGGTCGGCGACTTCTGGCTCGGGCAAGTCACGGCCAAAATTGACACCCGTTAGGTGGAAATTGGCTTCATTCGCGCCACAGACAAAGTTGCTCATGGCCGCGACCGTGCGGTCTGCGACGATCTTGACCGCTCGGGCGGGGCTGACCGGACCGAGATAACCGGGTTGAGTACCGCACCATTCTTGGATTTCGGTCTCGTTGGCAAAGCGAAAACCGGCCAAGCCTGGCAGGCGCGCGGCCTTGATTTCATTCAGTTCATGGTCCCCGCGCAACAATAGCAACCAGAGTTGGGCATCGGCGTCGTCGGCCTCACTCGCTTCGTTCATCACCGCAATGGCCTTGACCGTTTGTGCCAGCGGTAACGCCAGCAGTTCGGCCACTGCTTCGCAGGTGGTCTTGCGGGGCGTCGCGACTTTTTGCATGGCTTGCGTCGGCGCGGCACGCGACGTAATCGGTGCCAGCGCTTCGGCGGCCTCGATATTGGCAGCGTAGTCGCTGTTCGGGCAATACACCAAAGCGTCTTCGCCGGTATCGGCGATCACGTGGAATTCATGCGAACCGGTGCCGCCAATGGCCCCGTTATCAGCCGCCACTGCTCTAAACTGCAAGCCGAAGCGGTTGAAGATGCGCACATAGGCGCCGTACATCTGTTGGTAGGACTGCTGCATGCCAGCCACGTCGCGATCAAAGGAATAGGCATCCTTCATGGTGAATTCGCGTCCGCGCATCAGACCGAAACGCGGACGGCGCTCGTCGCGGAACTTGGTCTGGATATGATAAAAATTGAGCGGCAACTGGCGGTAGGAGCGGATCTCCGAGCGCACCATGTCGGTGACCACTTCTTCTGAGGTCGGCTGGATGGCGTAGTCGCGTCCATGTCGGTCCTGCACCCGCATCAGTTCCGGTCCCATACTGTCCCAACGTCCGGTTTCCTGCCAAAGTTCGGCCGGCTGCACCAGCGGCATCAGCAGTTCGATGGCAGCGGCCCGGTTCATTTCCTCGCGAACGATCTGCTCAACCTTGCGAATGATGCGCAGGCCCATGGGCATATAGGTGTAGATGCCGGAACCCAGGCGCTTAATCAGGCCGGCACGCAGCATCAACTGGTGGCTGACGATTTCGGCATCGGCTGGGGCTTCTTTCAGAGTAGAAATAAAAAAACGGGTGGCACGCATAGGAGGAAGGGCTAACGGTGAAATTTTCAGAGGGTGGGGGTTATAATCAAACCAATTTTAAAGGATTCACTGGCTGATGCGCCCTCCGTCTATACATTTGATCTTGTTCGCAGCTTCCTGACGCCAATGCGCCGGCAAGCCTGTTCACGACCCCGTGTCGATTTTCGTGAGGCCATCGGGCAGCATACAGCTTGAGGTGCACTATGCTTGACCGTGAAGGCTTTCGCCCAAACGTCGGGATCATTTTGCTCAACACTCGCAATGAAGTGTGGTGGGGGAAGCGGATACGGCAACACTCCTGGCAATTCCCGCAAGGCGGTATCAAATACGGCGAGACTCCAGAGCAAGCAATGTTTCGCGAACTTGAAGAGGAAGTCGGCCTGCGCGCTGAGCATGTCAGCATCCTTGGGCGCACCCGTGACTGGTTGCGCTACGAAGTGCCCGATCATTTCATCAAGCGTGAAATCCGCGGCCATTACCGTGGCCAAAAACAGATCTGGTATCTGCTGCGCATGGTCGGACGCGATTGCGACATCAACGTGCGTCTTTCTTCCCATCCGGAATTCGATGCCTGGCGTTGGCATGATTACTGGGTGCCGCTAGATGGAGTGATCGAATTCAAACGCGATGTCTACGCGCGTGCCCTGCGCGAACTGTCGCGCTACATGGCACGCCCTGTACGCTCTGCTGGCGTGCGTCGTGGCCTACGTTCGACCACAACTTCGGCTTTAAACAACCTTGAAGAAAACCGCCTGACCCTGCCGGAATTCCTAAAAAAATGACGCTCTCCTCTGCCCTTACTGATACTTTTCACCTTTCCGCTGATCCGCTGAACAACATCAGGCATGGCTGGAAGCGGCGCAGCCTGACCATTTTGGGCGGGCTGCTGCTGGCCAGCCTGGCTCAGGCGCAGGAGGGCTTGAAAGATTTCGAAGGCGACTTCGACGACAGGCTCAAGCCATGGCAGGAAATCACCCTGCAGTTGCCCGCGGCACCTGTGCCAGAAAACCTGATGGGCTTTTACGTCAGCCCAACCGCCACCCAGGAATTTGCCATCGACGCGCCGTCGATCACGGTCGGCAGTGATGGCGTGGTGCGCTACACCCTAGTCGCTACCAGCCGTCATGGTGCCCAGAGCATCAGTTACGAGGGTATCCGCTGCGACACCTTTGAAAAGAAACTGTATGCCTTCGGCCAGGCCGACGGCAGTTGGTCACGCTCGCAACGTGACCAATGGCAGCGCATCAGCCCAGGCAAAGCCAATGCCCAGCATGCCCGACTGGCGCAGGATTATTTCTGTGAGAACAAGTCGATTGCCGGCAATGCCGATACTATGCGCACGCGCCTGCAACAACAGCGCCCCTTAACCAATACGCTGTACCGCTAGTTAGTGATTACAGCAGCACCAGGTTGTCGCGGTGGATCAGCTCTGGCTGCTCAACAAATCCCAGAATGGGCAAAATCTCGCTGGAAGGCCGACGCATGATCCGGCGTGCCTCGAAGCTGCTGTAGTTAGTCAAGCCGCGAGCAATCGGCTGCCCCGATTCGCTGACGCAGGTGATGATGTCACCACGCCCGAACTCACCCTCGACTGCCATTACGCCGATCGGCAATAGCGATTTACCTTCGCACATCAGCTTTTGCGTCGCGCCTGCATCCAGCATCACACGCCCAGCGGTATGCAAGTGGTTGGCCATCCATTGCTTGCGGGCCGTGCGCGAAGCAGTACGAGCGCTCAATTGTGTGCCAATGGCTTCGCCACCCGCTAGGCGAATCAGCACATCCGGTTCACGTCCCCAGGCAATCACGGTATGCGCACCCGAGGTCGCGGCGCGCTTGGCCGCCAGAATTTTGGTCAGCATGCCACCGCTACCGATGCTGCTGCCGGCACCCCCCGCCATGGCTTCCAGCGTCGGGTCGCCCGCTTGGGCATCGGCAACGAAGCGCGCCGCCGGATCGCGGCGCGGGTCCGCCGTGTACAAGCCTTTCTGGTCGGTCAGGATCACCAGGGCATCGGCTTCGATCAGGTTGGTAACCAAGGCGCCTAAGGTATCGTTGTCGCCGAACTTGATTTCATCCGTGACCACTGTGTCGTTTTCATTGATGATCGGAATGACACCCAGTTTCAGCAAGGTAAACAGGGTCGAACGGGCATTCAGATAGCGCTCGCGATCGGCCAAATCAGCATGTGTTAGCAACACCTGGGCCGTTGGCAAAGCATGGGCGCGAAAACTGGCTTCGTAGATCTGCACCAAGCCCATCTGGCCCACGGCAGCGCAGGCCTGAAGTTTGTGGATCGCGACTGGCCGTCGCTCAAACCCCAAGCGCAGCATACCTTCTGCAATTGCCCCCGAACTCACCAGCACCACTTCCTTGCCTAGCCCACGCAAGTGGGCGATCTGGGCGGCCCAGTTTTCAATCGCGGCCACATCCAGCCCGCGCCCCTCATTGGTGACCAACGAGGAGCCGACTTTGACGATGATGCGTGTAGCCTGTTGAATGACGGAATGCATACGGTGGATGAAATAATGTCAGAGACTTGCATCGTGCAACATCGGGCTGCACGCACGCGACAGAGACAAGGCTTACGTCAGAGAGCCTAAAGACGGGCAGCCATCAATCCAGTGGTTTGAAGCGCGGATCGTCGGGTTCGATCGACAGCACGTCCAGCACGGCCTGGTCCAGATCGGACTCTTGGGAGCGCTGTTCGCTCTGACGCTGCTGCTCCAGATGCTGGTAAATCGCCTGCACCAATTCGTCGCAGCCAGCACGGTTCAGGGCCGAAATTTCAAACACGGGCCCCTCCCAGCCAAAACGGCGCACGAATGTCTTCACGCGTTCAGCCCGCTCTTCCTGCGGCACCATGTCGAGCTTGTTCAGCACCAGCCAACGCGGCTTGTCCAAGAGCTCGGCATCGTACTTCTCCAGTTCTCCGACAATCGCCCGGGCTTCCACTACCGGATCCACGGCTTCATCGAAGGGCGCCAGATCGACAATGTGCAACAGCAATCGGGTGCGTTGCAGATGGCGCAGGAACTGGATGCCCAGGCCAGCGCCATCGGCCGCGCCTTCGATCAGGCCAGGGATATCGGCCACGACGAAGCTTCTGTCCGGCCCAGCCCGTACCACCCCGAGGTTTGGGTGCAAGGTAGTAAAAGGATAGTCAGCAATCTTGGGCCGGGCGTTCGATACAGCGGCAATGAAAGTCGACTTGCCGGCATTGGGCATGCCCAGCAGGCCCACGTCTGCCAGCACCTTCAGTTCCAGGCGCAGAGCGTGGCGTTCGCCTTCGGTGCCTTCGGTGCGCTGGCGGGGCGCGCGGTTGGTGGAGGACTTGAAGTGGATGTTGCCCCAGCCGCCATCGCCCCCCTTGGCCAGGAGCACGCGCTGACCATGTTCGGTCAGATCGGCCAGCAGAGTATCGTCTTCCTGATCATAGATCAGAGTGCCCACCGGCATGCGCAGTTCGATATCGTCCGCGCCCTTGCCATAACAATCAGAGCCGCGACCATGTCCGCCATGGCTTGCCCGATGCAACTTGGAAAAGCGGTAATCGATTAAAGTATTGAGATTGCGGTCTGCCACTGCCCAGATGCTGCCGCCCTTGCCGCCGTCGCCGCCATCCGGACCACCAAACGGGCGGAATTTTTCGCGCAGAAACGAGACGACACCGTTGCCGCCGTCGCCACCAACGGCTTCAATTCTTGCTTCATCAATGAACTTCATGTTTGCAGCCACAAAATTAAAAAGGCTCTACCATCAGGAGAGCCTTTTATTGAAAGGCTTGCGCCTTGCATGGAATGATCAACCAGCCAATAGGCTAGCGCATAGTCAGCACTGCTTAAGCAGGAACCACTATTACAGTATGGCGATTCAGTCGGCCCTTGGTGGCAAACTGTACCTTGCCGTCGATCAGGGCAAACAGGGTGTGATCCTTGCCCATGCCAACGTTTTCACCAGGGTGCACCTTGGTGCCGCGCTGACGAATGATGATGCCGCCGGCATTGATTGCCTGGCCACCATAGACCTTGACGCCCAGTCGTTTCGATTCTGAGTCGCGTCCATTTCGCGTTGTGCCGCCGCCTTTTTTCGATGCCATTTCAGACTCCTTGTCAGTCTTTGTATCAGGTTATCCCGAGGGCGTTTCAGCCGTTGATCGAGACAATTTCCAATTCGGTGTAGTTCTGGCGATGGCCTTGGCGCTTCTGATAATGCTTGCGCCGACGCATCTTGTAGATCCTGACCTTGTCATGACGACCTTGTGCCACTACTGTCGCCAGCACCGTCGCACCTTCAACCAGAGGCACACCAAATTTGATGTCTTCGCCGGCACCTACTGCCAGCACCTGGTCCAAAGTGATTTCGGAGCCGATGTCTGCAGGTATCTGTTCTACTTTGAGTTTTTCGCCAGCGACAACTTTGTATTGCTTGCCACCGGTTTTTATGACCGCGTACATGGGAAACCTCTATCGAGTAAATAAAATTTTCAGCCTTTTCACGCCCATAAACGTAAAGCAAATGGTCGTGAAAAGCCGCCGATTATACCGTGGCTTGAAATTCCGGTCAAAATTACTTGACGGGTGTTGTGCATCAGGCTATGACTATTGCCCCTGCGCGTTGCAGGCCGTCTCCCTTTTGCCACGTGGCGCATCGTATAATCGCGCTAACCGATGATTTTTTTGCAGGCTTATCTTGTCTCAAGCTCCCGTTTCCTCTACCGCCAGCGCCATCAATCTTCCCATCGTCACAGACATGGACGCGGTCAACCAGACCATCCGGCAGCAATTACATTCCGAAGTTAGCCTAGTCAACCAGATTGCGGAATACATCATCAGCGCTGGCGGCAAGCGTATCCGGCCGGTATTGTTGCTGTTGATGGCCAATGCTCACGGGTATCGTGGTGATTTTCACCATCGCCTGGCCACCGTCATCGAATTTATCCATACCGCCACGTTGCTGCATGACGATGTGGTGGATGAATCTTCGCTGCGCCGCGGACGCGAAACCGCCAACGCCCTGTTCGGTAACGCCGCCTCGGTACTAGTGGGCGACTTCCTATATTCGCGTGCCTTCCAGGTCATGGTCTCGATCGGCAACATGCGGGTGATGCAGATCTTGGCCGATGCCACCAATGTCATCGCCGAAGGGGAGGTGCTGCAATTACTCAACATGCACGACCCGGACGTGGATGAGGAACGCTACCTGCAGGTGATTCGCTCCAAGACTGCCAAGCTATTTGAGGCTGCGAGTGAACTCGGCGCCCTGATTGCGGGTGCGTCCGAGACAGACATTGTGGCTGCAGCCGAATATGGTCGCTCGCTGGGCATGGCATTCCAGCTGATCGACGACGTGCTGGACTACTCCGGCAACGCCGCTGATATTGGCAAAAACGTGGGCGACGATCTGCGTGAAGGCAAGCCGACGCTGCCTCTAATTTATCTGATGCGTCACGGCAGTGAAACCGAGCGCGCCTTGGTACGCGACAGCATCGAGCGCGGTGACGAGAGCCAGTTTGCCGTTATCCTGGAGGCCATCACGCACTCTGGCGCCCTAGCCTATACCCGACGTCAGGCCGAAGCGGCGGCGGCGGCGGCGGCGGCGGCCGTGGTCACCTTGCCCGACAGCCCCTACAAGGACTCTCTCCTGGCTTTGTGCGACTTTGCTGTGGAGCGCAATCATTAAGTTTTGAGTCCAACACATTAGGACGATTGCCAAACAGCAGGTAATCGTCGCGCTCCTGCCACAATGATTTGGATTTCTTTACAAAACGTACAACTGAAGGCACTATCAGGAGCATCTGAACATTTCCCTATGGAAACAATTGCATGCTGTCCCCTGCTTTCGCTTCCACCACCCCCGCGCTACCGGCACTGGCCCGAGCTTTATTGCAAGCAAACCGGCTGAGCCTGCAGGAAGTCCAGGCGATTCACCAGAAGTCCCTAACCGACAAAATCTCCTTCATCGACTTGCTTGTGCAGGAAAGCCGCATCGATTCACCCACCTTGGCGCAGTTCTGTGCCGATACGTTTTCATTACCGCTGCTCGAACTGAGCGCTTTCAATTTCCAGTTTGCCCCCGAAAAGCTGCTCGACGCCAAGCTCATGCAGAGCCAGCGCGTGATTGCCTTGTCTCGTCGCGGCAGCCGCCTGACAGTCGCCTTGTCGGACCCGACCAATACTCAAGCATTGGACCAGATCAAGTTCCAGACCGAACTCATGGTCGAACCCGTGATCGTCGAACATCGGCGCCTGCTGCAATGCCTGGACAAGCTCGGCCAGAGCGCGGGCCAGAGCCTCAACCGCTTGATTGGCGACGAACTCGAACATGCCGATTTCGTGACGGACGCCGCCGATGCTGACGCTGCTGCAGCGGATGCAGCGGCCGACATCGAAGACGCGCCTGTGGTGCGTTTCTTGCAGAAACTCCTGATCGACGCCATCAACATGGGGGCTTCGGACCTGCATTTCGAGCCCTTTGAAAAGTTTTACCGTATACGCTTCCGCATCGATGGCGTGCTGCGCGAAATCGCCCAGCCGCCCCTGGCCATCAAGGAAAAATTGGCTTCGCGCATCAAGGTCATCTCGCGTCTGGACATTGCCGAAAAGCGCGTGCCTCAGGACGGGCGCACCAAGCTGGCCGTGTCCAAGACCCGCTCCATCGATTTTCGCGTCAGCACTCTCCCTACGCTGTTTGGCGAAAAAATTGTGATGCGTATCCTGGATGGCTCGCAGGCACAAATGGGCATCGAAGGCCTGGGTTATGAGCCAGATCAGAAAAAATTGCTGCTAGACGCCATCCAGCGCCCATACGGCATGGTGCTGGTGACTGGGCCGACCGGCTCAGGCAAGACAGTCTCGTTGTATTCCTGTCTGAACCTGCTGAACAAGCCCGGCATCAACATCGCTACCGCCGAAGATCCAGCTGAAATCAACCTGCCCGGCGTCAACCAAGTCAACATCAACGAGCGTGCCGGCTTGACCTTTCCGGTCGCGCTCAAGGCATTTTTGCGCCAGGACCCAGATATCATCATGGTCGGTGAAATTCGCGACCTGGAAACCGCCGACATTGCCATCAAGGCGGCCCAGACCGGGCACATGGTGTTTTCCACGCTGCACACCAACGACGCACCAGCGACCTTGACCCGCCTGATGAACATGGGGGTTGCCCCCTTCAACATCGCCTCTTCGATCATCCTGATCACAGCCCAGCGCCTGGCGCGGCGCCTGTGCAGCTGCAAGCAACCCGTCCAGTTCCCGGACGAGGCGCTGCTCGAGGCTGGTTTTACCGAAGAGGACCTGGAAAGCAGTTGGACCCTGTACAAGGCGATGGGCTGCGAACTCTGCGGCAACAGCGGCTACAAAGGCCGGGTCGGCATCTATCAGGTCATGCCGATCACGGAAGCTATCGAGGAAATCATTCTGGCCCACGGCACAGCCCAGGAAATCGAAGCCCAGGCCAGGCGCGATGGCGTCAAGACCTTACGTGAGGCCGGCCTGGACAAGGTCAAGCAAGGACTGACCAGCCTGGAAGAAGTCGTGGGCTGCACCAACCTGTAATCCCTATTAGCTAACGCGGAGACAACGATGGCCACAGCATCACGGCTGCGCCCCCGGGCAGACTCGCTCTTTGCCTGGGAAGGCAAGGATAAAACCGGCAAGACCGTCAGAGGCGAGCTGCGCGCCAGCGGCGAAGCCATCGTCAATGTCACCTTGCGCCGTCAGGGCATCCTGGTCACGCGCGTACGCAAAAAGCGCATGCGCGGGGGTCGCAAGATTTCGGAAAAAGACATTGCCCTGTTTACCCGACAGCTAGCGACCATGATGAAAGCCGGTGTGCCGCTACTGCAATCCTTCGACATCGTCGCCAAGGGCCATTCCAACGCCAACATGGCACGCCTGATCCAGTCCTTGCGCAGCGATATCGAAACCGGCACTAGCCTGAACGAGGCCTTTCGCAAGTACCCTCTGCATTTCGATGCCCTGTTCTGCAATCTGGTCGCCGCTGGCGAGCAGGCCGGCATTCTGGAAGAATTGCTGGCCCGTCTAGCCACCTACAAGGAAAAAACCCTAGCGATCAAAGCCAAGATCAAGTCGGCCATGTTCTATCCGATTTCCATTCTGGTGGTGGCGTTTGTAGTGACGGCGGTGATCATGATTTGGGTGGTGCCGGCCTTCAAGGAAGTCTTTGCCAGCTTCGGTGCTGATCTGCCCACGCCGACACTGATGGTGATGAGCATGTCGGATTTCTTCGTGGCCTGGTGGCATGTCATCCTGGGTATTCTCTTACTGGGGGGATATGGCTTTTTCGAGGCTTGGCGGCGCTCGCCCCGGATGCAGCGCATCATGGACCGCCTATTGTTGCACGTACCAGTCTTCGGCAGCGTGATCCGCAAGGCCACCATCGCCCGCTGGAGCCGCACGCTGTCCACCATGTTCGATGCCGGGGTGCCAGTGGCGGAATCTCTGGATTCGGTCGGTGGCGCGTCCGGCAATACCGTGTATGCCGACGCCAGCAAGCGCATCCAGACCGAGGTCAGTACCGGTACCAGCCTGACAGTGTCCATGCAGAATGCCAATGTCTTCCCCAATATGGTGATCCAGATGGCCTCGATCGGCGAAGAGTCGGGTGCACTGGGCCAGATGCTGGGCAAAATCGCCGACTTTTATGAAGAAGAAGTTGATGAAGCGGTGAAATCGCTGTCCAGCCTGCTCGAGCCGATTATCATGGTGATTTTGGGCGTGTTGATTGGCGGCTTGGTAATCGCCATGTATCTGCCGATCTTCAAGTTGGGAGCCGTTGTCTGATGCAAGAAAGCCTGTTGTTTGCCGCACCCGGCGCTCTGTTGCCAGCCTTGGTGGCGGCCATTTTTGGCCTGGTAGTGGGCAGCTTCCTGAATGTCGTGATCCACCGCCTGCCGGTCATGATGCA
>JBBSSV010000013.1:0-16947 GCA_038241705.1 Burkholderiales bacterium
GCGCGCATTCTTGTGCAGGGCGATCATCATTAGGGGACTCTCCGGGATGGCTGCAGGGACGCTATCAATTCTCGCATCACAGCGCGGGCCATGAATAGAGGGTAGCGGTTTTTATCTATGCAATCATCCGGGATGCGACACCTAGCCAACAGTGCCGAAGTCAGTCAATCAGGCAGAAGCAATGCCACGGAACTGGCCCAGACAGGTGTCTTGAATGATGCCTATGTCAGCCAGGCTGGCTACAAGAACCAGGCTCAGGTCCTGCAAGCGGGCTGGGGCAACACTGCCTACACGGAACAGCGTGGGAGTTTTAACCAATCTCGCATTGAGCAATATGGCGTGGGCCAACTCGGCATGGTGACGCAGTATGGGCATGCCAATCAGGCCTTACTGATTCAGTATTAAAAGTTAGGTATCACTGGTTCAGTGCTAAGGGGGCTGATCCACTTCTAATAACACCCCTTTTCAATCTTAAAAAGAGTTAAACATGAAATTCAAACCATCCGTTATTGCACTCGGCCTCTCCCTGGCATTCACCGGCATGTCGGCTATCGCAGCAACCAGCGAAGCCAGTATTGATCAAATGGGTTCCAACAACTATGCCAATACCGAGCAGGATAATTCCCGGGGCGTAGCTGTTACATTCCAAAACGGTGAGCGCAATAGCGGTATCGTCCTGCAGCGTAGCAATCTCGGAGCAGACGCTGGAATCAAGCAAGTCGACAATCGCAACTTCGGTGACATCAGCCAAGTCAATTCCGTCAGCGCCGATGCCTATATCGAGCAAGTGGGCCATAACAGCAACGGTGAGATTTCGCAGAACAATGTGCTTTCAGTCGATGCAAGCATGAGCCAGTTTGGTAGCGATCAAAATGCTCTCATCACGCAAGCTTCTAGCAGCTTCAGCTCGGGCACCATTCTGCAAGACGGCACTAGCAGCTATGCTGAGATTGACCAAGATGGTGTCACGCTGTCGGTTGCCTCGATTGATCAGCAGGGCAATGACCAAGGTGCAGAGGCTTCCCAGCGCAATGGTGGCTTCATGAGCACGGAAATTGTTCAGCGTGGCGCTAGTCAGCGTGCTAACACGACGCAAACTGGTTCGGTGCAGGATGCTGAAATCCAGCAGAGAGGTAGAGATAACTACGCTTCTATCGATCAAAGTGGTCGTTACAACGACGCATTGATTCACCAAGCTGGCTATAACAACAGCGCAACGACTATCCAGCACGGCACCTCTTATCTGTTTGGCAAAAACACTTCTGATATCCGCCAAGTTGGCAATAGCATGGTGGCATCGACCTACCAGAACGGTAAGTCAAACACTGCTGTCATTTCTCAGCATTAATTCAATTCGGGTTTGAAAAAAGGTGGCCTTGTGCCACCTTTTTTGTTTTAAATACGCCTTGTATCGCGCGCTGCCCTACGGAGTTCTTATCCCAGGGTGACGAAATCATTCTCCGTCGGGCTGAGCGTGTCGGTGGTTGTCTCTCCGCCCGGAAGTTCCACCGCAAACCCGATATGTCCCAGCACGTGGGAATCAATCCAGCTTTCCTGAAATTCTTCTATCAACATGATGCGATTGCCCCAGGCAGGGTCAGCCAGCAAGACGCGGTTGCCGCTCATGCCCCGAAAGATGCTGAAATGGCTGTAGTCATTGGTCATGATCAGCACATTCACCGGCGCCTTCGCGACCAAGTCTTTCATCTGCGACTTGCCAAAGTCATTGCTGACAGAGCCTTTGGCATCAACATGGCGCTTCAGATGCAGCAAGGAAAACCCTTGCTGCATCTGAAGCCGCTAAAGATCGGCGATGCATTCCTCGCGCTTCATCAAGCCCAGCACCTCTTTTTTAGTGAGGTTTTCACCATGCTGGTACTTGAGCAAGGTAGTCAACGTGGCTGCACTGCAACTCAGATCCCATTCCTAGATGGTGACGTTGCGCTGTCGCATTTCTAAGAGTGAAGTGACAGGCGTGCTGGCGTTGGCAATGGTTATTAGGAAGAGCAAAAGTAGCATGCTGCCGTGCCGGCAATAGTGAAGGAAGGAGCGTCCAAACAATGAGGGCATGGCAAGCTCGCAGAAGTGAAAGGGAAAGGGAGTGGCGGGGAAACGGCCTTGCAGGTATTCATTCTGTAGTGCGGAGTAAGTGCCACTGCTCTCGACGCCCGTCATTGGCTGGCATCAGTTCGCCCGTGTTTGCAGGGACGCAGAGGTATGACTTGCGCTGGAGGGATGGAGGAGTTCGGCCGCTTGGCGCAGAGCGTTAGTCAACGTCTCAACTGCAGGGTCATGAGCGCAGGCAACACCCTGGATCAGAAAAAAGATTTTGCAATAGGGGCTGTTTTGTCCCAGAACGAGGCGGCTAAGTTCGTTGCGCTCCAGATAGGGTTGCGCGACATGCGTCGGCAGCCAAGCATAGCCCAAGCATTCCTTCAATGCCATCAGCGCTGTTGCTATGCTGCTGACTTGCCAGGCACGCGCCAGCTTGCTGCTGGAGGAGTGCAATGCCTGCTGTGCGGGCGCAATGATGATCTGGGTTTTCTGCTTGAGATCGTCATTGCCGAGTTTACGCTGATTGCGGCACAGCGGGTAGTTTGGATGGGCGACGGCGATGTATTCCAGGACTAACAAGGGGGCGCTCAGAAACCCCGCTGGCACTGTCGATGTGATTGCCAAGGCCGCCGTGCGATCATGCAAGGCCTTTTCAGCTTCGTCCGGGCTGGCTTCCCGCAGACAAACTTTCAAGGCGCTTTCCGGCGCCGCGGCATGGCCCAGGGCACTCATCAAGACTTGCTTGGGAAAGTCATGGTCGACAGCCAAGCAGAGTTCCACGACGCTGCCTAGACGCAGCTTTTCAGCCAAGAGTTCAGCTCGATGGCTTTGCGAATCAGATAGCACAATCGGTCTAGCAGCAGGCGTCCAGCGTCGGTCAGATGTGCTTTGCGGCCTCGGAGTAGCCGCCGCAGTTCACCACTGTATGCAGCGTGCGCCACTGCTTGAGACTGACACGCAGATTCCTGGCATCATGCGCGCGAAGACAGCCGTAAATCAGGCAAATGGAAACGTTCGATGGTGCCAGTTTGATTTAAGGGCAAGGGGCTTACCTTGTTCATGATCCACCGTCCTGACTTAAATTTGTTATTGTTCACAAGCGCATTAGACGGCTCATGCAGAACTGATTGACTGATCCGTAAATTAGGCTGGCGGAACAGACAGTAATTCTGGCGAGGTGAGCGTGGCAAGCGCGTAACTTTGGGAGTAAAACATTTGTAACAACTGGATTGTCTGCCGGCTAAGGTCAGGGGAAAGAGCAGAAACTCAATGCCGCCAATGAAAGTTTTTTGGGGAAGTCGGCTTCCTTTAAGATAGATAAAAACGCTTTTTCAGCAACTGGAATTAGCTGCTCTACGGCATCGAGTCAGATTGAAACTCGGCAAGGTTCGGCTTGGCGTTTTCTTGCCAGTCGCTCGAGCCTCAAAGAGCAAAGGAAAAGCCTATGCAAGATTGGATTGTTACAGGGAAAGGGGTGTCATGCTGATCAACTGTACGGTGTACCGCAACGGCGCCAAGCTCAAGGATGTTGCGATTGCAGACATCAGCGACTACATGCGTCAGCCCGACTGTTTCGTCTGGGTTGCCTTGAAAGACCCGAGTCATCAGCAACTGGCGCAAATGCAAGAAGAATTCGGACTGCATGAACTGGCGGTAGAAGATGCCCTTCATGGCCATCAACGCCCCAAGATAGAGGAATATCAGGATTCCTTGTTCGTGGTGATGCATCTGATCGAGATGGTCCAGGGGGAATTGAGCGTGGGCGAAGTGGACGTTTTTGTCGGTAAAAACTATGTCTTATCGGTCCGCACTAATAGTCAGCAGGGGTTTTTGGGTGTGCGCGAACGTTGCGAGCGGGAGCCGGAACAACTCAAGCAGGGTTCAGCCTTTGTGCTATATGCCTTGATGGATACAGTTGTTGACCGTTATTTTCCGATCCTCGACGAACTGGAAGCGGAGCTGGAAATTATTGAAGAACAGATTTTTATCCATGGATCGCAACGTGCCAATATGGAGCGCCTGTACGAACTCAAACGCAAGACCACCGTGCTCAAGCACGCCGTAGCACCGCTGATCGAAGCCGTCAGCCGGTTGTATGGAGTGCGCATGCCATCCATGCTGGTTGACACTCAGGCCTATTTTCGCGATGTGGTCGATCACCTGTTGCGTATCAACACGTCCATCGATGCCATGCGTGACACCATCGGCACGGCTATCCAGGTTAACCTGGCCATGGTGGCAATCGAAGAAGGCACCATTAACAAACGCTTGGCGGCCTATGCCGCCATCTTTGCCGTGGCCACTGCCTTTGCCGGAATCTGGGGAATGAACTTTACTGGTATGCCTGAGCTGGAATGGAAATATGGCTACCCTATGGCGCTGGGACTGATGTTTTCAACCTGCTTTTATCTGTATCGGCGGTTCAGGAAAATCGGCTGGTTATAGCCCGCCTGTTGTCGGTGGTCGAGATCAGGGAATGCGAAAGACCGGCAAGCGCAGTCCATGCAAGATCGCAATCAGCCGCAAGCCCACCACGGCGGCTAGGCCGAAGGCGAAGGCCCAGGAGCGCGGCATCGTCAGCGCCTGCAGCAACAGATAGAGCGTCGCGCCAGCCAAAGCGGCAGTGGCGTAGATGTCGCGCCGCAAGATTAGGGGAATTTTGCCGCTCAACATATCGCGCATGACGCCGCCGGCCACGCCAGTCATGGTGCCCATGACCACCACGATTCCGGGCGACATATCGAGCGATTCTGCGATCTGAGCACCGGAAAGGGTAAACAACGCCAGCCCCAGGGTATCAGCTAGAAGAAACACCTTGCCCGGATGCGAACGGATACGCATGTAGAGCACAGCGCCCAGAGTTGCCACCGCAATCACCAGCAAATAAATCGGATCGGCAATCCAGAAGATAGGGTGCCGATCCAGCAACAGGTCGCGCAGAGTGCCGCCGCCAATCGCCGTCAACGTCGCCACCACCAGTACGCCAAACAAATCCAGACCGCGCCGGCTGACCGCCAGCACACCGCTGACTGCAAACACGGCCACGCCCAGCAAATCCAGGTAATAGAAGATCATGACGTTTTCCTTGGTGTCATTCCTTATTGCCCGTGCTTAGGCATTCACTGCGCCACCGACTTGGAAAACACGTTCAACACAATCACGCCGGCGAGAATTAAGCCGATTCCCACCAGGGCCGGCAGATCCAGATGCTGCTTGAACACCAGCCAGCCCACCAGAGAAATCAGGCAAATCCCAACACCGGACCAGATGGCGTACACAACTCCTACCGGCACGGCGCGCAGCAGCAGCGACAGGAAATAAAACGAAATGCCGTACCCCACTACCACGATCACGGAAGGCCACCAGCGGGTGAAGCCAACCGACGATTTCAAGGCCGAGGTAGCTAGTACTTCGCTGCCAATGGCAATCATCAGGTATAGCCAGTTCAAAGACGACATAGGCTCCTTGTACAGGGAAAAGCGAGAGTGGAGTTGTTGCGGCAATCGTGCCGTACTTGCCAACAGTCCGGCGAACTGTCAGCATCGAATTTTTTCTGAATGCTATGTTGATATTCAAGACTACAGCTTTGTTCGTGCTGACCGCTCTAGCCGAAATCATAGGCTGTTATCTGCCTTATTTGTGGTTACGCCAAGGCCAATCGGTCTGGCTGCTGGTGCCGGCGGCGGCCAGCCTGACTCTGTTTGTCTGGATGCTCACCTTGCACCCTGATGCCAGCGGTCGCGTCTATGCCGCCTATGGCGGCGTCTATATTGGCACCGCCATTCTCTGGCTCTGGCGGGTGGAAGGCATCGTACCGGCTCGCACTGACCTTCTAGGCGCAGCGTTCTGTGTTGTCGGCATGGCGATCATCATGTTCGGGCCGCGTAGCGCCTGACGCGAGCAGACTTCAGGAGGGGTGGTCAGCGTCTTCCGCTACTGCGTCCCCGCCTGGCTTCAGACGGAGCACATCAACCAAAGCAATGCGCCGGTTGGCGACCTCCACCACGGTAAAGCGTAAGTCTTCAAGCTCCATGACCTTACCATTTTCAGGTAAGTCGCCAAAATGCTCCAGCAAGAAGCCCGCCACTGAAGTAAAACCGTTTGCGCTTTGCTGCAAGGCATCCGTCTCCAACACCTGGGCTAGGTAATGCAGGTCAGTATCGCCATTGACGCGCCAGTGTCCAGGGCCGAGTTCGCGGATGGCGGGCTGCTCGTCTTCGTCTGGAAAATCGCCGGCAATCGCTTCCAGAATGTCCATGGGCGTGACCAGTCCCTGAATCGAACCGTACTCATCCGTGGCTAGCACTAATTGGCCCGGATACTCGCGCAGGGTTTCAATTACGCGCATCACGCCGGTCATTTCATGGACGATGATGGGCTGGCGCAGGTTGGGCAGGGAGAGCGCCGCCGCGCCTGGTACTAACGTAGCAGCAATCAAGTCCTTGGCCCGGGCAACACCGACGATCTGGTCCAAGTCGCCCTTGCAGACTGGGAAAAAGCTGTGGGGCGTCTTGCGTACATGCTGCTGGATGTTGGCCTTGTCGTCGTTCAGATTCACCCATGAAATATCAGCACGTGGCGTCATGATGGAACGTAAGGGACGATCGGCCAGTCGCAGCACGCCGCTGACCATGGTGCGCTCGCGTGGACCAAACGCTAGCGGTGGGGCTGCCTCGTCTTCGCCAGTGGCGCTCCCTGCAGGCGTGTCGGGAACCGGGGTGTTCAGCAAGCGTAGCACGGCTTCGGCGGTGCGGTCGCGCAAGGGCAGACGGGCCTCGTTTTGTAAAAGGCTGCGTCGTGCCAGCTGGTTGAAAAACTCGATCATGATGGAAAAGCTGATGGCGGCATATAGATAGCCTTTGGGAATTTTGAAGCCCAAGCCCTCGGCTGTTAGGCTCAAACCGATCATCAGCAAGAAGCTCAGGCACAGCACCACCACCGTCGGATGGGCATTGACGAAACGGGTTAAGGGGCGCGAAGCCCACATCATCATGCCGATCGCTACTATCACGGCCAGCATCATGATGCTGAGTTCATCGACCATGCCCACCGCAGTAATCACGGAATCCAGTGAAAACACGGCATCCAGTACTACGATCTGGGCAATCACCGCGACAAAGCTGGCGCGGGCATTGCCTTTGGATTCGTGGTGGCTGCCACCCTCTAGGCGTTCGTGTAATTCCGTGGTGGCCTTGACCAGCAGGAACATGCCGCCGCCCAGCAGGATCAGATCACGTCCCGCAAAGGAGAAGGGGCCGAGTGAAAACAGCGGAGTGGTCAACGTCACCAGCCAGGACATGATGCTCAGCAGCCCCAGGCGCATGATCAGTGCCAGCGACAGGCCGATGATGCGAGCGCGGTCGCGTTGCTCGGGCGGCAGTTTCTCGGCTAGGATGGCGATGAAGATCAGGTTGTCGATACCGAGCACGATCTCTAGCACAATCAGTGTCAGCAAGCCTATCCAGGCATTGGGGTCCATCAGCCATTCCATCTATCAGTTCCAATCTAGAAAAGGGATGCCTTTACCTAGTCCAAGAAAGACGGATGCAACTAGGCAACGTATGGTTATATTGACGGTAGAAGTAGTGTAAGCGATGCCAAAATGGAAAGAGGCGATAAAAATTGATAACAACGCAGAGATAGGCATCAAAGAGCAGCGCCGTGTTAGAAGGATGTGGGTGCAGTAAGGTCTTCTAGGAACTTGACGCAGAAAACTAAAGTCCTGTTTTCCTAGCGGGAAAAGCGGCTGATAAGAAAAAACCGAGGCAGGTGTCGCCACCCGTCCCGGTCAGAAGAACAACCATCTTGCAGGTGCCCGCCCATCCGGACACCCCTTTATTAAACCCGGCAATCAGCCAGCAACGTCCTTGGCAGCTCGCGCCTGATCGCGCAAGGCCTTGACTTGGTCATGGTTGCGTAACACACCGTTGTATTGGCGCGCAACAATGTCGCGTATCTCTGGCGGCAAGTCCTTTTCCAGCGCATTCTCATAGCTCTTCTTGGCGACGTCTTCGCCCCGTTCGCATTCATTCAGCACGGCCACGTCATCATCCCTGGCGACGGCGGACTTGAAGTCAACCCAGCGTCGATGCATGGCACCGCTCATGCTGGCACTGTCTTCGGGATCGCCACCCAAGTGCGCCACAATTGCCTGTAACTCTTGGGCTGCCAGGTTGCAGGCGGTTGCGCGGTTGGAAAAGGTAGTGCCCACTTGCGGATCAATCAGATTTTCGGAGCAGGTACGGAAACCTTCCTCGCCATCCTTGCAGGTTTCGATCAGATCATTCAGGGTCGAGATGATTTCATCCTTGTCCATAACTTCTCCTTTTTTAATGAAAAATCATTTTAGCCTCAGTTGCGGATCGCACAACTGAGGCTACGTTGAAAGCGCCTCAGCGCTTGTCACCGCTGGCGCTGGCATCGTCGACCTTGTTGTCGACACTGCCTGCACCTGTATCCATGCTACTAGCCGCGCCGCTGTTTCCCGAACGAACCCCGGTATCATTACTCATATCCTTGGCCATCCTCAAATGGTCGGCCACAGTCTCCTTGGTATCGCTGATATAGGCCTGCAGATCCTTATCTTCAGCTTTTTTCTCAGCCTGTTCCAGCGATGCATGCACCTTCTTGTGATCCTTAACGCCGGCACGCTTCATGTAGGCCTTGTCGAAATCCTTGCCGCTCATGGCACTTAGATCGTCATGCGCCATTTTCTGCTTGACGTTGGGCTGGGTCGGCAGTTTGATCCCGCCCTTGTCCTGGGCCAACTTGGTCAGGTCCGCCTGGGCGGCGGTATGGTCATTGAGCATCTGCTGGGCAAAGCGCTTGACCTCAGCGTCATCGGACTTGTCCAGCGCCAGTTGGGCGTTTCCGATCTCGGTCAGGTTGGCTTGGGTAATCTCCTGCATCAGGTCTTGGTCCGAATCAGACAGCTTGCTGTCTTTACCCATGGAGGACGATCCGTTGATGTTTGCGGCGTTGCTTTCGTCCTTGTTCTGGGACGAGAGCGAGGTATCGGACGATATGGTCGATTCAGACAGCTTGGGCAGAGGGTCCGAGTCGGCGTGAGCCACGGAGGCAGCGAACACGCCAGCGGAAAGCAAGGCCAGCAACACGGGCTTCTTGGAGGTGACGGACAGGATGGGCATAATTGATTACTCTCCAGTAAAGGTAATTAAAGAATTTCAAATCGCTTTTCGCAGCGAACAACCTTGCCATACGCAAGGGCCGTGCCAGGCATAACGTTTCGATAACACTTCAAAATTCGGGCAAAGTAAAGCAACGGCAGCAAAAATTACAGGCAGCAGAAGAAATTACAGCGCTTAAAGCCTGCTGCAGGCTGTTGTTGGCCCGAAGTCCCACATAGAACAGGAAAAAAACATCCACATGAGTTTTCCCGACGAAGAAGCCTCCTCTTTCAATCCCGACATTTGCGTTCGTGTCTCATCTATCCATGGCCGCGGCGTCTTTGCCCTGCGCCGCCTGCAGACCGAAAGCCGCCTGGGCGAATATACGGGCCGTCGGGTTACTGAAAAACAAGCGGCCCAACGTCAGCCCGCCGACCCTGACAATCCGTGCCATACGTTTTACTTCAGCCTGGAAAACGGCAAGATGATCGATGGCGCGAACGGTGGCAACGCCTCACGCTGGATTAACCACAGCTGCGCCCCCAATTGCGAGGCGCACGAAGAGGACGGACGGGTATTCATTTTTGCCCTGCGTGACATTGAGCCAGATGAAGAACTGCTGTTCGACTATCGCCTGGCACTAGAAGAACGGTATACTGCCACTCTCAAACGCGCCTATGCCTGCCATTGCGGCGCGACTGACTGTCGCGGCACCATGCTTGGGCCCAAGACCCGCGCGCGCCGCATGAAGCCGGATCCGGCCGCGTCATAAGCGTAGTGCACATATTTTCCTCTCCTCATTCATCGAACGCATATCAGGTATCAGGGATAACAATTGGCTTGATGCCTTTGTCCTCTCTATACTTGCACTTGTCTCCTCTATGTCTCTCCTTTGATATAGATTTTTAGCCCGCTCTCTCTGAGCGGGCTTTTTTTTTGCCGCTGTTAGAATTCGCAGTCTTGGCTGCCAAGACTGCGCGACCAGAATCACCATAAAGGTGCCTGCCAAATTTTTTGCAAAGAGAGAGAGACTTATGACGGAAAGCAGTTTGCTGCCCGACCCCCATGCCCTGCTCAAGCCACTTGTGCCCTACGTAGCAGAGGAGCTGTGTGCAGAAGAAACCAATACCGCCGCGCACCTGGTGGCTGATATTCTGGGTAATCTCAGCGCCTTTGTGCGCCAGAAACTGGCGGATGCCGGTGCGATTGAGGATGAAGTCGCTTGTGAATTTTTTCCCGATCCTGATGAGCCCGATTCTCCAGGGCATGTGCTGTTCTGGCCCAAGGGTGAAAACGGCGAAGACAATAGCGCCGAAGCCGCTCAGGAGGCCGAATATTCACTGCGTCTGGCGGCTTTTTTGCCTGAGCGCGAGGATGTGAACGTGGTCTTCCCGCCGGGTTTCAGCATGGTGCTGAAACTGGATGCCGATGCCTGCGAGCTGATTCAAGTCCTGCCACCGGCCGTGTTCGAGCAGTTGGAATTTCGCCTCAAAGGTACTGGCCCAATGGGGTTTGAATTTCTCGACGATAGTCAGAACATCCCGGCCATGCCCCATATGCGTCGCCAGTTCCTGAAGGCGATTGAGCGCGCCCACGCCGTTACCCGCAAGACCGGCCGCAAAAAATTTGAATCCGTGATGCTGCATTACATCTGGGATGAAGTCGAGCCGCAGCCAGACTTTGCCGCAGTCCTGAGCACGTTAGTGTCGCTGTTTGCAGCAGTGCACTGGAAAGCCATGAGCTGAAATGATGGCTCTTAGATCGGGCGTGACGGTCGGTTGCGTCAGGCCATGGCAACAAACAAAAAAACGCGGCGCTGAATTCATCATCCAGGGCCGCGCTTTTATAAACAGAAGAGAATGATGCCTTAAGAGTGAAAACGGAAAACAGGACCTAGGCGCACTAAGACGCGAGACGATCCTGCCTGTTGTAAATGTTCGAAAGTCTGCTTTCACCCTCAATATTCTTCCCAGAGCAGAGGGCTTCCTAAACTATCAGTGACGGGCCGTAGAGGTCTTGCTGCTGGCGGCATTGCCCTTGCTGGCGGCCGCGAGCTGGGCCTGCTTCATTTCCTTGAGTTCCTGCAATTTCTCGCCCAGGGCTTTCAGGTCCATCTTGGCTTTCTTGGCTTCAGGGAACATTTCTTTTTCTTCCTCGCCTACATGATGCTCAATGTATTCGTTCAGCACAGTTACCTTGGCATCATACAAGTCGTCTTCTGCCTTCATCGACAGTAATTGATCAATTAGGTCACGAGCGCTGGCATGTTCAACTTCGCCTTCGTCCACCAGATCATCATCCTTAGTGGCGGCGCGTACCGCCGGATAAAAAACTTCATCCTCAATTTCGGTATGCACGATTAATTCGTGGCAGATCTCTTGGACCAAGGCTTGCTTGTCAGCAGAAGAACCCTTGTCTTTCAGTTTTTCATAATCTTTGAACAGTTTCTTGACCTTTTTATGGTCATCGGTCAGCAGCGTAATGGCGTCAGGCTGACTAACGGTAGGTTTTTTACTTGCTGGCATGATGAACTCCTTTTTTTCAGAAAAACGAACAGGTCGCTGCCTTGTTCAATAAACACATTTTTTCTGTGCACGAGCGACCCAACTGGAAGACAGGGCTTGTATCAGGCAAGTCCTGTCAAGTGGCATCTTTGGCAAAAGTCTTTATCTTTAATTAGCGTGCACGGCGTCGAAAGATGTTGACGATGAAGAGCAAGATCAGGGCGCCCAGAAAAGAGACGGCCATAGAACCTAAACTGAAATCATCCTGGTTGATGGTCCCCGTACCAAACAGCGGGGCCAGCAACCAGCCACCCAGTAGCGCACCGACGATACCCACGATCACGTTCAGAAAAATGCCTTGTTGTGCATCGGTTTTCATGACCAAGCTGGCTAGCCAACCGATGATGCCGCCAATGATGATCCAGAGAATGAAGTTCATGAGGGACTCCTGTAAGTAGGTGAAGTGGGTGGCACAACGCATATGCCGATGAGGGCATGATACTTGCAAGAATGATCAGACAAAATAGGACAAAAGCGAGAAGCGCTGTAGGAAATCAGGAAGGGCGTTGATAGCCAAACTTTGTCTGGCTATCAACGCTGAAGAACAAGAAAGTCTTTCAGCTTGTCAGTAATTCTCGCGCTTGTAGATCACCGGGCCGCTCTTGAAGACGCCAAAGGTAGCGCGGCTTTCCGGGTCGCGCAGTCCGGCCAAAGGCGGGCTCAAAGGCGGGCCCTTCAGCCAAGGCAGGCCAGCAGCAATGCCCTCCTGACAATTGTCAGGTTCTGATCCTGCCGGATCGGTCAGATTGATGCACAAGCTGGCGCTGCCTGCTGCTGCTAGTGGTGCACTAGGCTTTTTCAGCACAATCTGGCTACGTCCATTTTGCAAAGTGAATGCTGGATCGGCAAATGGCAAACCTGGACGAGGGGAGTTGGAAGCGCGGAAACCTCCCTGAAGGGCAGAAAAGCCAAGGGCGCTGGCAGGGACTGCAGTGCAATGATCAACTGTATTCAGCACAAAACGGATGTCATCCCAGTAATGGACGGTTATCGGCACCGGCAGATCAAGCCGGTCCGAGCCATGAGCATTGGCCAAGCGTAGTTGGCCGTAGCGGAATTCGTGACCATTATCAAAAGCGATACCCTCAGCAATTCTTCCAAAGGAATAGGCTTCTTGCGACTTGATAGCTGAAGTGCTGCCTTGGCCGGTACCAGTGAATGTCTTACTTGCCTCTACGCGCAGATGGATTTTGGCATCGAATGGCGATTGAGGCGTAGCATCATCACGCCTGAATACGAACATGTCATTCTTGCCTAATTCAATCTGGGCTGTGCCCGCGCCGGGTGTCAGGTTGACACTAGGAACAAGGGGTGAGATCAGCAGCGGAACAGACTCATAGCTTTGCGCAATCTGCAGGTTATTCCAGGCATTTCCTATGTGATTGGTGGTGATTCCTTCCATGGCGTTACGAGCGCTTACCGTAATCCCGGGAGGTAAGTCGTAACCAAATGGCTGGCCGATATAGGTGAAAGAGCGTTGCGCACACTGGTCGTTGAAAGTTTGGAATGCCGGTTGATTAGGAGCATCCAGCGTAAAGTGATCAGGCACGAAGCGGCCGACCGTCAAAGGTTGTTCAAATTGGGAGATGGTGCGCGTACTCTCGTCAGTTTCTTGATCAACCTGTGCAAAAATCTTGTCTTGCAGTGCCAACTTGAGATTGCCTGCTTCGGAATAAGTGGCTTGGGTGGTTAAGGAGTCACCGTTTTCCGCCCAGGTACCAAGCGCTAACGTGCCAGTTGCGCATTGTTCTCCGGAATGTGAAAAGCCTGCAGACCAACTGCATTGCCGGGAAGCTTCGGTCGGGCCGGAAGTCTTCACATAGTTGGAAACGACATTACCCTTCGCGTTATAAGGGGTTACTTTGATCAGGAACGGCTTTCCCGCCTTATGAACAGGCCCCGTATCAGACAGGAGGCGAGCAGAACCGTAAACTTCCCAGTTTTCATCGTGCGCTGAAACCCGAAGGTAAGCAGGACGGATCGCAAAATTGTCGGTCGAGCAGGCTACGACTTCTGGCGTACCTGTTGCGGGAAAGGTAATTCTCACACGGACATTACGCCATACAGTATCGCTCACAACAAAGGCATCACTAGTTTTGGCTCCATTATCCATGTCCTCGAATTTCAAATTGGAGGTGGCCAAGAGGGTGGCATTCTTTGGGCAACCGTTATCTTCGTGATCTATAAGGTTGGTCCCCAGCAAATCGAGCTTAACTGTGCCCGAAAACTCCTTTAGCAATCCCGTTTTATTAGAATTTAAGGCAGCAATAGTAAGAGGAAAAGAGGATCCTGCAATTTTTGTCTTGATGTTGCCGGTAGTATTGGCTGCTGGCGTATTCGTATCGAATGCATTGAAGCTCCCCGGCGCTACAGGCGTCGTTGGATCGTCTGGCGGAAGAGAGACGAAACATGAAGAAGGCTGCTCAATTGGACATGCTTTTAAAGAAGATATTGAAGAATCTTTGCTCCAAGATAAGTTTTTCCAATAGTTTTTGGAGAAGATGTTGCCCTGGCTTCCTGAGTTGTTAGAGAAAAAACAATTGCCAATTACTTCGCTGTTGCTATCTGTTCCGTTTTGGAATTCGATAGAGTACTTGTTTGCAGTAGTAAAATATGACTCTGATATAATTACATTTTTAATTATTTTCGAGAAATTAATTCCCCCATCTATGGATTTTTTAAAGTAAGATTTTAAGATTAGTATATTTTCAGATCGGTCATTAAATTCTAAGCCATAATTATCATTTGAGGAAAGGCACATATTGCTGAATGAACTGGCACTTGTTGTAACCGGGGCGGCAAAATAGATGCTGCTGCCTTCACTCTCAACGTCAATGCTTTCAAACTTATAATTTCCACCTGCATTGTTGCTAAAATATATTCCGACGCTATTTTTACTTTCTATCTTTACATTGCTTAAATCATAATCCCCTGTGCTTTGTTCTCCATAAATTCCATAGTCATTAGCCACTATTATTATATTTTTAAAGTTATACTTATCAGTGCCGTTTGTGTTTGTATTTGTATTTTTAATTTGAATTCCATTGTCATCCCTTGATTCTATACTGATGCTTTTTATCGTAATGTCGGTGTGTTTTAATAAAAATATCGTACTTTGAGAGGATAGCTTTACATCTTCTGCTTTGCCTGACTCACCAGTGATGATTAATCCTGGCCTAGAAACGGTATGACTCTGAGTTTCATCATATAATCCTGGGCAAATTTGTATTTCTGTTACAGCCGTGTTGTTGTTTGCTGCTGAGATGGCTTGTCCTACAGTTCTGTAATCGCCATTCTTATTACACACTCTGATTGAGGTTGCGTTTGTCTCCCCCAATCCAAGCAGAAAAAAGAGTGTAAGTAGTAAAAAAAATCTTTTCATAAAATGGCTTTTAAATAATAACCAGGTGGAACGGTCTCGAAGTGTGAAATACCGCTTCAGAAAAAAAATTCGCATTTTGTTGATAGTTTTTCCCGCAAAAGCATAGCATGGTGTCTACACGAAAACGGCTTGTCGCACAATGCCGGCAGCCCGAGACCAGTACCTACAAAGGAGTCCTCATGGCCGTCTGGCTTCCCGCCCTCAAACTCGCACTTCCCTACATCACGCAAGTAGTATCCGCCGCCGTGCCTGCCTTCACCGCTAGTCGCAACGCCAAGGCGCCGCCCGAGGAAGTGATTCCCAAGCAGATTGCCGAATTGCAGGAGGCAGTAACCCACAATGCGGAGTCGCTGAAGATTTTGGCGACACAGATGCATCAGGTGATGGAAGGCATGGAGACTGGTGCCGGGCGCATGCAGCAGGAATTGGCGCAGGAATTGGCCCAGACCCGCCGCCTTTGTCGCTGGGCGATTGGATCATCATTGGCGGCGGGAGCCATCGGTTTGGCAGCCTTGGCGGTGTGGTTACCGTGATGCAGCCAGGTACGCTAAAAACAGGCAGGTTTGCGCGATCTTAAACCCATTAAACTTGCTAGAAGAGTAAGGGTCCAAACTGCTACACTGATTTGCAGACAGTAGACTGCCTTTCATTCCCGATACCGGATAGGAGAGTGCGCAATGGACAAGAACGACATGGCAGGGCCAGTAACCAATCTGGCAGCACAACAGTTTGTTGAGCGGGTATTTAGCGCCGCTGTGCTGAATTTGCAGGCAGTGGAACAGGGCCTGTTTACAGAGTTGTTGTGCGAGTCGTCCGATCCGAATATTTTGCAACGCTGGGAAGAGGTAACGCCGCAGATCGCTGCGGCGTTGCATTTCCCTCCGGCTTCTTGAGGCAGGCCGGGGTCGTCTTAGCCTGGCAAACCAGGACATAGAAGGAGCGATAGCCCACTTACTTTGTGCTGCGTGAGACATTGCAAGGCTGACCGCTTTGTAATGTCTCACTCTGGCAGAGCGCGATAGCTTGATACAACAACGCCACCATAGCTTTCCGGCTGTGGTGGCGTTGTTGTGCGCAGCGCTTAGTCCAATATGTCTTGCGCACTGCTGCAGACTACTTCGTTCATTCCTTGAACAGGCTGTCGGCATCCTCACCTTCGTCAAACAGCTCTTCTCCCGTTGGGCCGACCTTACCGATGCGGTCCACATTAATGTCGCGGCCCGCTTCAACCGTAGTATCGCGCCCGGCGGAGGCACGTTCGCCCGTTCCGCTGGAGTCCGAGTCGCTGTCAAGGTTGGCGTCGCCGACATCAGGCCCGGCAGTGCCGCCGGCGCTTCCCTGTTCCAGATCGGAAGTGGTACCGCTGCCCAAGTCCAAGTCTTCCTTTTCCTCGTGTGCCAGGCCGGGGCCGCCCTGAATGTCACTGCCGCTGTCTGAACTATCGCTCGGCCCAAGGGCATCGATGCCATGGCCTAGATCCACCCGGCGATCAGGTTCATTGGTCAGGTTTTCCGGGTCCAGAGTACTGTTACCCATATCGTCCTCCTTGAAAAATATGTTGGAATAGAAGAATGCAGAACGTGCTGCCATTCTTGCTTGTACATGTTGGAGTGATAATTGTGTCAACAGTTCATCTTTGGACTTTGGCGTTTATACAAGAAGCCTAATCGGCATTTAGATGACATGAATGCGGCATTCAGACCTCGTTCAAGCGCGACGAAGGGAGTGCATGAGAGTGTCCTAGTCTTCAGTGGTCTGTTCCTCCAGCGCCTGGCGGATGCGCTGCAGTCACCGATAATCATCTGGCGCCTGAGTTACC
>JBBSSV010000014.1:0-16864 GCA_038241705.1 Burkholderiales bacterium
CTCGGAAGCGGCCATTACCATTCCCGCAGACAGCGTCAAGGCTGGTGACAATCGCCGGCGTAAAGGCGAAGACCTGGCCGCTGGCACGCCGGCCTTGTCCAAAGGCAGGGTTTTGCGCCCGGCAGACCTGGGCTTGCTGGCATCATTGGGCACGGCAGAAGTACCGGTCTTTCGGCGACTGAGGGTGGCCTTTTTTTCCACGGGAGACGAGTTGCGCTCGATCGGCGAAACGCTGGACGAAGGTTGCGTGTATGACAGCAACCGCTACACCCTGTACGGCATGCTCACTCGACTGGGCTGCGACATCCATGACATGGGCGTCATCAAGGATGAACCGGCTGCATTGGAACATGCCTTTCGCACCGCCAGCACAGCCGCTGACGTCGTCATCACTTCGGGTGGCGTGTCGGTGGGTGAAGCTGACTACACCAAGCAAATGATGGAGCAAATTGGTGATGTCGCCTTCTGGAAGATCGGCATGCGCCCGGGTCGTCCCATGGCTTTCGGCACCTTGAACGCCGAAGGGCGACAAGCTTACCTGTTCGGCTTGCCCGGCAATCCGGTGGCAGTGATGGTGACCTTTTATTTCTTTGTGCGCGAGGCCCTGTTGCACATGATGGGAGCGTCGCCAGAGCCCTTGCCCTTCATCCGCGCTCGCGCAGAAACGGTAATTCGCAAACGCCCCGGGCGTACCGAATACCAGCGCGCCATCCTGTCGCACGATGAACAGGGTCGGCAGCAGGTGCGTACAACCGGCACCCAAGGCTCGGGGGTGCTGCGCTCGATGTCCGAATCGAACTGCATGGTGGTGCTGCACCATGACCTGGACCGAGTGAATGCCGGGGATGAAGTCGATGTCATCCTGTTCGAGGGACTGATCTAGCAAAGCAGTCACACGGAAAGAACGCTGCAGCCTTTCGGGCCCTCTTTCCCATTGTTCTTTAGTCTTCAGTTTCCACTTCCAGCTTGGGCGTTCCCAGCAACTGGCTGGCAGTATCCTGAGGTAGGGCTTCCACCGATTTCAATTTGCGCGTCATCTGGCGGGTACGGGTTTGCGCCTTTTCGATGTTTTTCGCTGCCCGCTCCAGTGTTAGCTTGGTGGCGGCCAGTACCTCACCGAATTTCTCGAATTCAGTCTTGACCGCGCCCAGCACCTGCCAGACTTCCGAAGAGCGCTTCTCCAGTGCCAGCGTCCGAAAGCCCATTTGAAGACTGTTGAGCAGTGCCGCCAGCGTCGAAGGACCGGCAATACTGACGCGGAAACTGCGTTGCATGTCGTCGGCTAACCCAGGACGGCGCATGACTTCGGCATACAGGCCCTCGGTCGGCAAGAACATGATCGCAAAATCGGTGGTCATCGGCGGCGACAAATATTTGCCGGCAATGGTCTTGGCTTCTTGGCGGATAGCGCGCTCCAGTTCACGACCAGCAGTGGCAACCCCATCGGCATCAGCACGCTCGGCGGCCTCCACCAGACGCTCGTACTGTTCCTTCGGAAATTTGGCATCCACTGGCAGCCACACGGGCTCGGCGCCATCTTCCGGTCCTGGAAGGCGAATCGCAAACTCAACGCGCTCATTACTGCCTCTGACCGTCTCCACATTCTTAGCGTATTGATCGACAGTCAGCACCTGCTCCAGCAGTATGCCTAGCTGCACTTCACCCCAAGTGCCGCGCGTCTTCACATTAGTCAGCACCCGCTTTAAATCCCCTACGCCCACCGCCAGCTGCTGCATTTCTCCCAGCCCTTGATGGACTTTTTCGAGTCGTTCGGAAACCAGTTGGAAGGATTCACCCAAACGACGCTCCAGTGTCGCATGTAATTTTTCGTCGACCGTGCGTCGCATCTCTTCGAGACGGGCCCCATTGTCGTTTTGTAGTGCTTGGATTTTCTCTTCCAGGGTCGCGCGCACTTCCGCCATCCGGCGGGCGTTGGATTCAGTGAGGGTCGCCAGGGTGTGGTTTAGCGTGTCACCAAACCGACCCAATGCCTGAGTCTGTTCTTGACGCCCCGCATGGGCCTGTAACGAGATCGACTGACGCATCGCCTCCAGTTGTTCGGCATTGCGTTCGTTCAGCTTGGTCAGTTGCTGCGAAAAACCGTCGATCTGGCTGTTTTGCAAGGTGGCGACACTGCTGAGCTGGGCGGCAAGCGTTTGCTGAAATTGAGAGAAATTGCCTCCTACTTCCAGCCGCAGTTGCTGTCCAGAAGACTGGACCTGATCGCGCATTTCGCGCTCAATGCGCTCTGCGGTCTGTTGCTGATGCAGTTCCAACGCACGTTGCAACAAATCCAGTTCTTCCCCTAGTTCCACTGCCGGGCTGGTTTGCCGCATCCGCAGCAGAAGAAAAACTTGGAGCAACAAGCTGGCCAGCACCAGGACCGTCAAGCCAATCAGCAAGAAAGTGTTCATTGGAAACAAAACCAGAAAAAAGGGGAAGAAATCGACGCGCCGAACCGTGTCTGCGGCTAATGCATAAACCCAGCACAAAAGGACATTGCCCGCACTTAGTCAGGCGTGTTGCGCATCCAATCGGCAGTCTGCGTAAAGGATTCCATCAGGAATTGTTGCAGTTCTTGGGAAAATTGGACTTCTTCCATAGCCATCTGCATGCAGCGTAGCCACTGGGCGCGTTCGGACGATGCGATGGCGTAAGGCATGTGGCGCGCGCGCAGGCGCGGATGGCCGAAGCGTTCGATAAACAGATCCGGGCCGCCTGACCAACCGGAAAGAAACCAGAAAAGTTTATCACGTGAACTGTCCAGAGGCGTCGGATGCATGACACGAATGCCAGCAAACTCGGGCTCCAGATCCATGAGGTCGTAAAAACGATCCACCAACTCACGCAAAGGCTGCTCGCCTCCGAGCAACTCATACAGAGAAGGAGCAGGAATAGGTGTGGATGTCATGCTGTGGATGATAGCGCACCACCCACCAAGAATCGCGGCTTTCTGCCGCTGGCTCTCGGTAGACAGAAAGCCATTAGTGGTGCTGCAAGCCCTTTACTCGGGCAAAGCTGCCAAAGCGCTTCATCCTCTTCTTGCAATTGTTTCAGCAATGTAAGTCGCACGTAGTAGACGAAACTTAAACAGCTTTTAACTTAGGATAAAGGTAGCTTTAACCTTTCTCAATAGAAAAAATTGTCTTATGGCTATTTTTTTAGAGGAAGGAAAATAGAAATTCATCCGGCTTGACAGTATGTGCGGCTCAGAAATTGACACTCATCAATCAAGGATTGATTGCTATTTTTACAACAACTGAAACGACTATGATACGCCAACTACACAGCGTCGAGAGTTCCTCCGACTTAGGTAGTTTGAGCAATCACCACTATGCAACTCACTCATTAACGATCTAGCTTTATGTTGAAGGCTACCAGTATATGCACGATCTGATTAACCGTAATTCATCGCGCCTAGAATTCATGATGCGCCTGCTAGACGTATTCGTACTCTTGATGGCAGGCCAGTTTTCCGGCTTGCTGCGCTTCAGCGAACTCCTTTCTGGCGGTGAACCCATCCACTCCATTCTTCTGTATTTTTGCAGTGGCCTGGCTTTTTTCATGTTCAACCAGTTCGATTTGTACTCATCCTGGCGTGGTCGTTCAATGTTGCGAATGCTGGCCCAACTGGCTATGGCCTGGGGAAGCGTACTGTTAATCGGACTGTTCTTCGGCTTTTTGGTTCATCACGTCGGCAATGTTTCCCGTCTGTGGCTGTGCTACTGGTTTGTTTGCGGCCTGGCATTCCTGAGCCTGTCACGTGTTTTCCTGTATTCCATTCTGCGCTACATGCGTGCTAAGGGGCTTAACAACAAGCGTGTGGTAATTGTGGGATATGGCGACATTGGTCGTTCCATGCATCAGCGTGCCGCGCAGCACGACTGGTATGGCTACAGCGTCAAGGCCATCCATGCACTGCCAGAGCATGCCCCTCATATTCTGGACCCAAGGGTGGATCTGCTGGAAAGCTTCCAAGAGCTCCATGACTACGTCATCCACCAGCGCATCCACGAAGTCTGGATTGCATTGCCCCTGAGTGCCACAGCGCAAATGCAAGAATTGCAATACATCTTGCGCAACGCTCTGGTCGATATCCGCTGGGTACCAGATACCACAAGCATGCACATTCTCAGCAATAAGGTCATCCATTTTCTTGGTCAGCCAGCTTTCGAACTCAACCAACCAGCCTCTGGCGGCGCACTGGGAATCGCCAAGGACCTGTTCGACAAACTGTTTGCCCTTACTACGCTGACCATGCTGTTGCCACTGTTCATTTTTTTGTCGATTGCGATCAAGCTTTCTTCACCTGGTCCGGTTTTTTTCAAGCAACCACGCTTGGGCTTGAACGGGCGTAAATTCAATGTCTACAAATTCCGCAGCATGAAGCCACATGCCGAACACGGCACGGTCACGCAGGCGACCCAGCATGATCCCCGAATCACGACGATTGGCCGCTTCATTCGGCGTACCAGCTTGGATGAATTGCCGCAATTCATCAACGTTCTCAAGGGCGAAATGTCTGTAGTGGGTCCGCGTCCGCATGCGATGCAACACAACGAGCTCTACGAAGGCAAGCTGGAAATGTACATGCTGCGCCATCGTGTCAAACCCGGCATCACCGGCTGGGCTCAGATCCACGGCCATCGCGGCGAAACCGACACAGACGACAAGATGGCCAAACGGGTCGAGTTCGACTTGCAGTACATCCAGAACTGGTCACTCTGGATGGACATGAAAATCATCGTATGGACCGCTTTCAAGGGATGGACTGGAAACAATGCTTATTGACGCCCCCTGCTCTATCTGCGATCCGGTTGCAGTCATACCCAGTGTTGCCACAGGCCGGCTAGATGCAGCCACCTTTGCCAATGTCATTAGTGCCACGCCCCTAGTCTCAATTGACCTGATCGTGGAAACTCCCCAAGGCGAAGTCTTGCTGGGGCTGCGCAGTAACCCTCCTGCCCAGCACTGCTGGTTCGTGCCGGGAGGGCGCATTCGAAAAAACGAAACCATAGCTGCTGCCTTCTGTCGTCTGGTCCAGAACGAACTGGGCTGTGAGTTGCACCTAGGTCAAGCTAGTTTCCTGGGCGTTTACGAACACTTCTACAACAACGACTTTTCTGGCAAAACGGGCGCGACCACGCATTATGTGGTGCTTGCCTACCGCTTGCAAATCGAGCCTGAGGTGTTGCACCTGCCGAGCGAGCAGCACGATCAATACGCTTGGATGACCCCCGAGCAGATTGCTAATCATCCTCAGGTCCACGTCAATACCCAAGTCTATTTTTTAAGTTAACTCATCATGGCTTCTCCTTTTATCCCTATCGTATTGTGCGGTGGCTCTGGCACCCGCCTTTGGCCGTTGTCGCGCGAAACCTATCCCAAACAATTCCTGCGTCTGTTGGGTAAGCAAAGTTTGTTGCAACAAACCATGCAGCGCCTTGATTGCGTCGAGGGACTGGGTGACCCCCTACTGGTCTGTAACGAGTCGTCGCGCTTTGTCGTGGCCGAGCAGTTGCGCGAAGCCGGCATCCGCAAGGCGCGCATCATGCTGGAACCGGAGCGCCGCAACACCGCGCCCGCCATTGCCAGCGCTGCATTGCAGGCTCTAAGCCAGCATGATGACCCCTTGCTGCTGGTATTGCCGTCGGATCACATCATCAAAGACCATGCCGCCTTTTGCGAGGCAATTAACCACGCCCGTAGTGCAGCCGAAGAAGGCCATCTGATCACGTTTGGCATCAAACCGACGGCACCGGAAACCGGCTACGGCTATATCCGCGCAGCCTCTTCCGAACTGGAATCCTGGCGGCCCGTGCTTGAGTTTGTTGAGAAGCCCAATCTAGCAACAGCCGAGCATTATCTAGAAAGTGGTAACTATTTCTGGAACAGCGGCATGTTCCTGTTCAAGGCGCGCCGCTACCTTGAAGAACTGGAACTATTTCAGCCGGAAGTGCTTGCTGCGTGCAAGCAGGCCGTGGCCAAGGCAGAAGCGGATGCCGACTTCATTCGTCTGGAGGGAAAGGCCTACGCCAGCAACCCGGATATCGCCATTGATTACGCTGTCATGGAGCACACCGACCACGCTGCAATGGTGCCACTGGACGCCCAATGGAGCGACATTGGTTCCTGGGCAGCGGTCTGGGAAGCGGCAGAAAAAGACAAGGACAACAATGCGGTGCAGGGTGACGTCATCCTGCAGGATTGCGAAAGCTGCATGGTGCACAGCACCAGCCGACTGGTGACCACCGTCGGCATGAAGAACACCATCGTGATCGAAACCGCCGACGCTGTCTTAGTCATGAATGCCGATCAGGCACAGGACACCAAGAAGCTGGTCACCGACCTGATCCAAGCCGACAGGCGCGAAGCCACCCAGCACCGCCAGATTTTTCGCCCTTGGGGTTCCTACGATTCGATCGGCAATGGCGAGCGATTCCAGGTCAAACGCATTTCCGTCAAGGAAGGTGCCAAGCTGTCCCTACAGATGCACCACCATCGTGCCGAACACTGGGTGGTAGTCTCCGGCACCGCCCGGATCACCAATGGCGAACGCCAATACCTGCTGACCGAAAACCAGTCGACCTACATCCCGGTCGGAGTCACCCACTCACTAGAAAACCCGGGCAAGGTTCCGCTGGAACTGATCGAAATCCAGTCTGGCGGTTACCTGGGCGAAGACGACATCGTGCGCTTAGAAGACCGCTACGGCAGAGCCTGAATTTCTGCTCGTCACGTCGGGCGCTGTCGGTTGTGATTGCCGCCAAAGGGAAGGACTACAAGTGTGTAGCTTTATGCTGCCATTTTTCTTCCCTGGCTTCATCTTTTTATTGGATGGTTCAACATGCAAAAAAAAATCACGAAAGCCGTTTTTCCTGTTGCTGGCCTCGGCACTCGTTTTTTACCGGCCACTAAAGCCAGTCCTAAGGAAATGCTGCCCGTTGTTGACAAGCCCCTGATCCAGTATGCGGTTGAAGAAGCGGCGGCGGCGGGCATTACCGAAATGATCTTCGTGACTGGCCGCAACAAGCGCGCCATCGAAGACCATTTCGACAAGGCTTATGAGCTTGAAGCCGAGCTGGCAGCCAAGGACAAGCAAGCTCTTCTGGCGATTCTGGCTAGTATAAAGCCCAACAATGTGCAGTGCTTTTTCGTGCGCCAGTCCGAAGCGCTGGGCCTGGGCCACGCGGTGCTGTGCGCCGAACGCATGGTGCAGAACGAACCCTTTGCCGTGATCCTGGCCGACGATCTGCTCGACCATACGGTGCCCGTCATGCGTCAAATGGTCGATATGCACGTTCACTATGGCACCAGCATTATTGGCGTCGAATCGGTCGCACCCGAACAGACTGGCTCCTATGGCATCGTCGAGGGCATTGCGTTTGAAGACCGGGTATTGAAGCTAAGTGGCATTGTTGAAAAGCCTGCGCCGGAGGACGCGCCATCCAACATGGGTGTGGTCGGACGCTATATCCTGACGCCTTCCATCTTCCAGCACTTGCGAAACCTACAACCGGGCGCTGGCGGCGAATTACAATTGACTGATGGCATCGCTGCCCTGCTGAAGCAGGAAGCTGTGCTCTCCTACCAATTCGAAGGCAAGCGCTACGATTGCGGCAGCAAGCAGGGTTACCTGCAAGCCACAGTGGATTTGGCGCTGAAGCATCCGGAAGTCAAGGACGAGTTCCGGCGTTTTCTGCTAGACATGCACATGAGCCAGGGGCCGGACCAGATCCGTACCACCACAGCAGTTAATACCGATGCCACCAACGACGACCGGCCAGTAGATGACGGACTGGCCCCTCCTCTAAATGACCAGGCCAGCCCACCTGTGGCTTTCATGCAAAACTGATTTTCGCCCTGTACCGGTCAATGCGCCCGTACAGCGCATTGACCGGAGTCTTAAAGAATGACCTCTCATATCTTGGTAACCGGAGCCGCTGGCTACATTGGCTCCCATACCTGCATCGAACTGCTCCAGGCAGGCTATGGCGTGATCGCCGTCGACAACCTTTGCAACAGCAGCCGCGAATCGCTGCATCGCGTCGAGCAGATCACCGGCCAATCTATCCCTTTTCATCACACCGACATCCGCGACCGGCAAGCGCTGGACGCCATCTTGGCGCAATACAGCATCAATGCCGCCATCCATTTTGCCGGTCTAAAGGCCGTCGGCGAATCCGTCGAAAAACCGTTGCGGTATTACGACAACAATGTCAATGGCACCGTGATCCTGCTCGAAGCACTCGGCACGGCCAATATAAAGCGCATCGTGTTCAGTTCCTCGGCCACGGTCTATGGTGACCCCGAGACCGTTCCCATCCGGGAAACCGCCAAGCTCGGCGCGACCAATCCCTATGGCCGTTCCAAGCTGATGGTGGAAGAGATCCTAAACGATCTGGTGCGTGCTGACGAAACCTGGCAAGCTGGTATCCTGCGCTACTTCAACCCGGTAGGTGCGCATCCCAGCGGCCTGATTGGTGAAGACCCACACGATATTCCCAACAATCTCATGCCCTTCGTGGCGCAGGTTGCGGTAGGTCGGCGCGAGCGTCTGGCTGTATTCGGCAATGACTACCCGACGCCGGACGGCACTGGCGTGCGCGACTATATCCATGTGGTCGACTTAGCGCGCGGGCATGTAGCCGCCCTGAAACGGCTGTTCGCCCATCCGGGTGCGTTCACCGTCAATCTTGGCACTGGCCGTGGCTATAGCGTGCTGGAAGCGGTTCGCGCTTTCGAGGTCGCCAGCGAACGACCGGTACCCTATGCTATCGCAGACAGACGTCCCGGCGACATAGCCACCTGCTATGCCTGCCCTTCCACAGCTGAAGCGCTACTGGGCTGGCGTGCAGAAAAAGGCTTGGCTGAGATGTGCGCTGACCACTGGCGCTGGCAAAAAAACTATCCAGAAGGCTACAGGTCTGGCGACTGACAGTCAGTTCCGCAGCGGGTTGCCCTCAGGCGGTATCCTAGGAGAAACGGCCTGCCGATTATTAAAGCAAGTTTTACGCACTTTCTGCAAAGTGCGTAAAACTTGCTTTTCCTTTTACTTTCAAATGCTTACCAAACCCGGACAATCTATTCATTGTAAAGTTTGCAACAAATCCTCTCTTTCTTGCATGAAGCTGTGCGATGTCAAGTCTTGAAAATTGAAAAATTTCACAATAAGGTCTTAATTGAATTCCCAAACAAACCGGAACCTAGTTTCACTTTAATTATTGCAAGGAAGATCCATGACGAACGAAACAAAGGTGCTTGCGGATATCATCAAGCGCGTCCAAGAACCCCATAAAGTTGCACTGATTACAGGTGTGACTGGTCAGGATGGCGCTTACCTCGCCGAGTTCCTCTTGGAAAAGGGTTATATCGTCCACGGTATCAAGCGCCGCACCTCCCAGATCAACACGGGCCGCATCGACCATTTGTACCAGGACCCGCACGAAGAACCTCGGCGCTTCATTCTGCATCATGGCGACATGACCGACAGTTCTTCGCTGGTTCGCATCATCCAGCAAGTGCAGCCTGATGAAATCTACAACCTGGCCGCCCAGAGCCACGTAGCCGTTTCCTTCGAAGAGCCGGAATACACGGCCAACTCCGACGCGCTGGGACCGTTGCGCATCCTGGAAGCCATGCGCATCTTGGGTCTGGAAAAAAAGACCAAGTTCTATCAAGCCTCCACTTCTGAACTCTACGGCAAGGTGCAGGAAGTGCCACAGAGTGAGACCACCCCTTTTTATCCGCGCAGCCCGTATGCCGTGGCCAAGCTCTACGCCTACTGGATTACAGTCAACTACCGTGAAGCCTATGGCATGTATGCCTGTAATGGCACGCTTTTTAACCACGAGTCGCCTCTGCGTGGTGAGACCTTCGTTACCCGCAAGATCACGCGCGCCCTGGCCCGCATTGCCCTAGGCCTGCAAGACTGCCTTTATTTAGGCAACATGGATGCCAAGCGTGACTGGGGCCATGCCCGCGACTATGTCGAAATGCAGTGGCTGATGCTGCAGCAGGAAGAGCCTGAGGATTTCGTGATTGCAACCGGTGTCCAGAATAGCGTGCGCGACTTCGTCAACATTGCTGCCGCCGAACTCGGCATGACGCTTGAATGGAAGGGCGAAGGCGTGAATGAAAGCGCAACGGTAATCGACCCCGGTTCGCATGGCGGCGCGCGCAAGGGTCAGGTCATCTTACGCGTCGATCCGCGTTACTTCCGTCCAACCGAAGTCGAGACCCTCTTGGGTGATGCGACCAAGGCTCGCGAAAAGCTGGGCTGGTCGCCCAAGACCTCGTTCGAGGATCTGGTCAAGGAAATGGTGGCTGCCGATCTGGCCGACTCACACAAGTATGCACTAGTCAAAAAAAGCGGTTTTGTCGCGCATGCCTATAACGAGTAAGCGCCGGCAAGCGCTTTCTTAGCGAACTGCATGCCCCGCAGGCATGCAGTTTCCCTGTTATTTATCTATCAGCGAACCATGAAGCAATTGGCCCCCTCTTCCCTCCATAAACGCATCTATGTCGCCGGTCATCGCGGCATGGTGGGCGCTGGCATTGTCCGCGCGCTTAAGCAGCGCGGCTACCAGCACATCATCACTCGCACGCACGCCGAGCTGGATCTAACAGATCAGGTCCAGGCCCGAGAATTCTTTGCCAACGAAAAGATCGACGAGGTTTATCTGGCTGCGGCAAAGGTAGGCGGCATTCATGCCAACAACACCTATCCCGCCGAATTCCTTTATCAAAATCTGATGATCGAAGCCAATGTCATCCACGAAGCCTGGCGCGCTGGCATCCAGCGCCTGCTGTTTCTGGGATCTTCGTGCATTTACCCGCGCCTTGCAGATCAGCCCATCAAGGAAGACTCCCTGCTAACTGGTCAATTGGAGCCGACTAACGAGCCCTATGCCATTGCTAAAATCGCCGGCATAAAGCTGTGCGAAAGCTACAACCGCCAGTACGGCACCGACTACCGCAGCGTAATGCCGACCAATCTGTATGGACCGGGCGACAACTACCATCCGGAAAACAGTCATGTCCTGCCAGCGCTGATCCGTCGCTTTCATGAGGCCAAGGTTCAAGGCGCAGAGATAGTAACAATCTGGGGATCAGGTACCCCACGGCGTGAATTTCTGTTTGTCGATGACATGGCTGAGGCAAGCATCCATGTTATGGATCTGGGCACTGCCGAGTACGCAGCGCAGACCAGCCTTATGATGTCCCACATCAATGTGGGTACTGGTGAGGACATTATGATACGCGAGGCGGCAGAAATGATCCGCAGGGTTGTTGGCTTCGAAGGAGAAATCCGCTTCGACACGACCAAGCCGGACGGTACGCC
This sequence comes from Burkholderiales bacterium, assembly GCA_038241705.1. Lineage (GTDB taxonomy): Bacteria > Pseudomonadota > Gammaproteobacteria > Burkholderiales > Burkholderiaceae_D > JBBSSV01. The sequence continues at coordinate 11,345 of JBBSSV010000014.1, forward strand.
GCGTAAGCTGATGGACGGCAGCAAACTTGCTGCACTTGGGTGGAGCGCACGCACCTCCCTGCAGGATGGCCTGCTCCAAACCTACCAGCGCTTCCTGAAAGACGTTCCCGCGCACGAGGTAGATTCCTTGCCTGCATCTACCTGAGGCCAAGGCCAAGGCCATGTGCCAAAGCACAACAGTTAGGAGAACGCCACTCCACCAGCAGCGCTGGACATCTGTTTGCGTATTCTTGCAATACCGCCTAGAGAAGTGCCTGACTGCAATTAATGGCATCCTTCGTCCGACTACTGTTTCTTACTCCCTACTGTCATGACGCCCATCGAGATCCTGACCATCCTACTTGCTGCGTTGCTTGTTGTCCCCCTAGTATTCGGGGTATCTCTACGAGCGCCACGACTAGTTGCCTATGGTTTCATAGCGATCATCATCATGTTTTCGGCGTCCACCTGGGGACAGTTGGACGCCGATAACACCATTTACGCGCGCGGCACTGGTTTGCTGTTTTTTTCTTTGCTAAATCTTTTACTACTGGTAGCGGGGGTTGCCATGTTAGTGCGCAAACTGGCCAATCCGCACAATCCCTACCTGATTCTCCCGCTTTGGAAGTACTTCTTAGCTTTCGTCTTTATGATGCTTGGCCATATCATTCTGGGGTTGATGTCGGGCGTTGATATAAAGCGCATTCTCGACGGGAATGGCCTGATCAACATCTTTAATATGCTGGTGTTCATGTATTTGATCACCACAGCCATTACCAGCGACGATGACAAGCAAAAGTTACTGTGGATGTTCCTAGGCTTGGCTGCCGTACGCGCTGTTTTCGGCTTGGCGCGTTACATAATGTTCGATGGGGACGACTCAAATCCTTATCGTAACTTTGAAGGTATGGACATGAAGATTTTCTTCTTCGACATAGCCGACAACTTCGTAGCCAGCCTTGCTGCCTTCTGTGCAGCTTGGCTATTGACTTCACCGCAAGTCAACATGCATCCGATGAAACGCCTGATGCTGTATGGCTTTTTGGCCTTGGAGATTGCTGCGGTTGCGCTGTCCTTCCGACGCTCTTCGCTCTTGGGCTTGGGCTTAATGTTCGCCTTCCTGCTGTTCCGTCTGCCCAGCCAGCGACGCTTCAAGTTCATGTTGTTGGCCTTCGGCATTCTGACCTTGACTGCTACAATTTTTATCCAGGAACGGCTTCAGTTCGCTGGTGAAGGCGGCAGCATGCTGAGTTCGCTTATATACGACATTACGCCGAAAAAAGGTGAGGACAATCGCTTCTATGAACTGTATGCAGCCGCAGAGAGCGTTGGCAGTAACTGGCTCTTCGGTCTGGGCTCGTGGGGCACGTTTACCGGCGACCCGACCTTGCTGTCTTATCACTTCGGACAGTTCGACTTCGTCCATAGCGGATTCGGCCATATCGTTCTGAAAAGCGGTGTAGTTGGCCTGCTGCTATTCTGTGCAATGCTGGCGGCTTACATCACGTTCTACTGGCGACATCGCAATTTTTTGCAAGGCAATGCGCGTCTCTTAGCTGACCTAGGCTTTGCGGGCTTTTTGTTTTGGATGCCGACCCTGATGATCGGCACGCCCATCATTGAATTCCGCTCCATGCTGTTCCTGGGTTTGTGCCTGGCTCTGCCTTTTGTGGCAGTAGGGGTTCAGCGACGACCTATCCCGAAACCTCATTTTTCTCATTATGCTGCTGCGTAACTCTCTTTGGAACCTGAGCGGTTCGGCCCTGCCGTCGATTGCCGCCCTAGCAACCATTCCTTTGCTGATTGCTGCGCTTGGCTTGGAAGGCTTCGGCATTGTCACCCTGATCGGCTCGGTGATTGGCTATTTTGCGGTGCTCGATATCAACCTGACCGCCGGGTCGATCAAGTACTTGGCCGAGCACAATGCCACGGGCGAGCGTAAGCGCTTTGCGGAAACCTTCTGGTTCGGGGTGATGTTTTACGGCTTTCTAGGTATGGTAGGCGCAGCCCTGATTTATCTGTCATCTGACTTCCTGATTCAGCGCTTTTTCGAGGTGTCTGGCGTTGCCCGCGCCGATACTATTCTTGCGCTCAAGATTGCGGCGTTAGGCTTTGCGGTGTCCCAGATGCAAAACTACCTGCTAGTGGTGCCACAGGCCTTGCAACGCTATGACCGCTCAGCGCAGAGCGAAGCCTTTTTCGGCATCCTGGTGAATGTAGCTTCGGTGGTAGTGGCCACCTTGGGTGGCGGCATTGCAGGTGTCACGGCCATCCGCGTGCTGATCGCCTTCGTCAATGTACTGTACTTGGCCTGGCTCATCCGGCGTATGGGATTGCCCCTGGAATTTGCCTGGCCCAGCCGGGAGGTGCGGCGTGGCATGACCTCGTTCAGCGCCTATGCCTACCTGAGCAAGCTGGCCTCGACCCTGCACCAGCATGGCGACAAGCTCATCGTCGGCGCATTGGCTGGTCCTGTTGCGCTGGCTTTCTATACAGTGCCAGCTACTCTGGCCAGCCGCATTCTCGGCCTGACCTACCGGCTATCCAGTGTAATTTATCCGCGCGCTTCTGAACTAGCAAGCCTTGCCCGCATGGACGAATTGCGGCCCCTGTATCTGGCTTCCATGCGCTATATCACCTATATCAACTTGGTTGCTTTGGGCATGATCATGCTGGCCGGCGAAGAATTTCTGCGCCGTTGGGTAGGTGAAGAGTTCGTGACACAGGGTTATCCGATCCTGGTGCTAATGACCATTGCCCTGCTAGCTGACTCCCTGACGAACGTGCCATCGCTTGTGAATGACGCCTTGGGTCACCCAAAAGTCACCGGTCGCTTTGCCTTGGCACGTGGGTTGATCGGCGTAGGCTTGGTATACGTCGGCACCTCGCTTTCAGGCATTGTCGGCGCCGCCATTGCCCATTTGCTGGCTTCCGTTGTGCTGGCCGCGCTGTTCCTGGTATATGTCCACGGCCGCACCATTCCTATCAGTTTTGGCGACATGGCGCGTGCCGGCCTGGGGCGCAGCCTTGGCATCGGCTTGCTGGCTTTTGCGGCGCTCATCCCCTTGAAATGGCTGATGCCAGAAGGCCTTCTCGGCTTGGCCCTGATCGTCTGTATCGGCATGATCGTGCTGACCGCTGGTGGCCTGGCGTTTGTGATGAACGCCGAAGAGCGCGCCACCCTCATCGCAATTGCCCGCCGCTTCCGCTCGCCCTCAACCACTTGAATAGTCATTAACCGAAATAGTCCGTCATGCGTATCCTAATTGTCAGTGAAGATGTTCCTTCTCCCAGCATGGGAGGGCTCGCCAAGCATGCCCTGAACCTGGCAAGAGCGCTGGTGCAAGCCGGCCATACCGTCGATTTCCTAGGAGGAAAGGATCATCCAATCGATGCCGCAGGCGAAGAGGGGAATTTTGGCGGCCGCTTCTTTGGCGAACTGGATGGGCAGGATTTGGGCTGGAAAGAATCGCAGTTGGGAATGTATTTGCCTCAGCGCCGCAGTTGGGTAGCGCGGCGGTTTGCCAACCTCATCATGAGGCGTGCGCCCGATTATGACGTCGTCCATTACCATGGACATGTTCCTAACGTGGCGCGCTTGATCCCCGCCCACATCAATTTCGTCCAAACTCGCCACGACCAGGGCGGGGATTGCCTGATCAACTCCCGTTTCCGCCAAGACGAAGTCTGTCGCTCAACGCAAGCGCGTGACTGTGCGGGTTGCCGAGCGGCGCAGCCCAACGCCTTGCAGCGCACAATCTCGGCTGCGGCTGTACGGCGTTATCGTAAGGAAGTAGCGCAGTCATTCCGGACGCATAAAACGGTATTCGTATCGGACATGCTGCAGAAAAATTTCTCGCGCACGATGGGAGAAGACAATTGGGGAGTCACCATTCACAACTTCACCAACACGCAGCGCCTGGCCGAGGCGCGGCAGCGCGCCAGCCTTGAGCCTGCGTATCCTGCAGACGAGTGCCACGTTTTCATGGCGGGTAAGCTTTATCCGGAAAAAGGCATTGAAGCCTTCCTGGAAACCATTACCAAGGGTCTTCCCGTCGGCATGCACCTCACCATTGCCGGCAACGGCCCGGATGAAGAGCGACTGCAGGCAAAATTCGCTCATCCTCAGATCCATTTTCTTGGCTGGTGCCCGGGTGATGAAACGCTCCGTCACGCCGCACGGGCGCATGCCATCATCGTGCCGTCCGTATGGGAAGAACCCTGCGCGACGACCATATTCGAAGGCCTACTTCTGGCCAAGCCCACCTTTGCACTGGCACGAGGCGGCACGCCCGAACTCGGCATCTATGCCGCGCCAGGGCAGTTGCGCCTGCACGAGACCATGCAATCACTGGTGGACGATCTGGTCAGCTTTGACCGGACCAGTGTCTACCCTCCCCCGCCGCCAGGGCTGGGCAGCGTGGATACCATTGTCCAACAGTTGTTGGCGCTGTATCGCCTGCCTCCTGGTTATACCCTACATGAAGACAAAGTCAACCATGCCTCTCACCCTCTCAATCATCACCTGTACGTGGAATAGTGAACTCTACCTGCCACAGTCGATCGCCTCTGTATTGGCACAGGACTATTCTCATATTGAATACATTTTTGTCGATGGCGGCTCGACCGACGGCACGCTGGAACAGATCAAGGCTGTACCACGTCCGTACAAGCTGCTGGAAAACGTGCGTGGCGGGATCAGCAATGCCATGAACGCAGGCATCCATGCTGCGACGGGCGACATCATTGCCCATATTCACTCGGACGATTACTACCTGCATCCACAGGTGCTATCGCGCGTAGCCAAGCAGCTGGAAGACAAGCGTCATGGCTGGCTGTTCGGCCGCACCATGACTGACATCGACAACGAACTGATTCCCGAAGACTATGTCGCGCCGCGCTATAGCCAGCGTCAGATGCTGCATGGCAATTTCGTGCCCCATCCTGCCACTTTCGTGCGCCGTGAGCTGATGCTGGCCGCGGGTTGTTTCGATCCAAGACTGAAATACGCCATGGATTACGATCTGTGGCTCAAGCTAGGCAGCATGAGTCCGCCCGTGCAACTCGACGATGCGCTGGCTGCCTTCCGCGAGCATGAAGGCAGCTTGTCCACCCGCAATCGCCTGGCGGCCATGGAAGAGGATTTTCGTGTGCGCCTGGCGCATGGCGGGCGTGACCCTATCAAACGTGCCATGCACTCTGCCCGATACATGGTGCGCCGCCAACGCGCAGCTTTGGCCACTGCAGGGAGATAAGAATGCCGGTTTTTTCCCTGATCCTCGCCACTGTCGGACGCACCACTGAACTTGATCGCCTTTTTGATTCCCTGGCCGCGCAAGTGTTTACTGATTTCGAAATACTGGTGGTCGATCAGAATCCTGATGAACGCCTGAATGAACCCGTGGCGCGTGCGCGCGAACTCGGCCTGGAGATACGCCATCTCAAGCATTTTCCGGCCAATCTGGCGGCTGCTCGCAACGCTGGCATTGAAGCGGCACGTGGCGAGTGGTTGGGTTTTCCTGACGATGACTGCTGGTATGA
>JBBSSV010000015.1:0-16533 GCA_038241705.1 Burkholderiales bacterium
AAGCGGCGAGTGACTTCGGCAATAGCGGCCGGCGGCGTTGCTTCAGAGACGCAGACTTCGACCACGCCGCCTGTCACACCACTGCGCGAAGCCAGCAGGACGTAGTCGCGGGCAAAGGCATAGGGCAGTAATCGAGATTCCATCATGCTTTGATCCGGTTTCAGGATGCCGGTTCGGCACTAACTGCCGTGCTGGTCGTGGGCAAACCGGGCTGGGCTACGGGGAATGCCGGCAGATTGGGCCCGGTCGAGCCTGGGGGGCGTTGCTGCGAAGCAGGAATCACCCCGCCATTGGCCTGATTTTGCAGGTTTAGCAACGGCCCGCCCACCATTCGACCGTTTTCCATGGGTGGCAGCATTGGGCTACCGGTATTGGGCATCACCAGCGAAGAGGCAGGCTGGGCTTGGATCTCGACGTTGCGAATGTAGTTGTAACGGTCGCCGGCGATATTGACGCTTTGCTCATTGCTGCGAATCACCGTGGGCCGCAAGAAGACCATCAGGTTGGTCTTCTTGCGCTTACGTGTCTGATACTTGAACAGGTTGCCCACCACAGGAATATCACCCAGTCCTGGCACCTTTTCCATGGTGTCGTTGGCAGTATCTTCGATCAGGCCACCCAAAACAATGATCTGGCCGTCATCCACCAGCACATTGGTTTCGATCGAGCGCTTGTTGGTGATGATGTCAGAAGCACCACTGGTCGGGGCAATGTTAGAAGTTTCCTGGTAAATCGCCATCTTGACGGTGCCACCCTCGGAAATCTGTGGACGTACCCGCAAGGATAAGCCTACGTCTTCACGCTCGATGGTCTGAAAGGGGTTGACCCCGGCCCCACCGCCAGAAGCCTGAGTGGTGAACTGACCGGTGACGAAAGGCACGTTCTGCCCGACGATGATGCGCGCTTCTTCGTTGTCCAGCGTGATCAGGTTCGGCATGGACAGAATATTGGCATTGCCATCGCTCTCCAGCGCCCGCGCCACTGCGCCCAAGCCTAAGCTGCCACCAATCTGGCGGAAGATGCCAAGATTTAAGCCGTTGCCGGGCAGTACCGGCTCGGTCAGGCCGGCAGCACCTGCGGCCAGATTGACCAGGTTATTGCCGCCGCTGGAAAAGCCGGACAGCGCGCCCACGCGATAGCTGCTGCTGCTGTCACCCGACAGACCAGCCCATTGCACGCCCAATTCCGCCGCCTTATCGGAAGTGACTTCGACGATCAGCGACTCAATGTAGACCTGCGCCCGGCGGGCATCAAGCTGATCGATGACGGCGCGCAGGTTGCGGTAGACCGGCTCGCTGGCCGTGATGATCAGCGAGTTGGTGGTCGGATCGGCTTGGATGAAGCCGGCCGGACCGCCCGTGGGCAGCGGACCCTCTGCCTGCGAAGGCGCCAGGGGCTGGGTCTGGGCGCTGTTCTGGTTGTCGTTCAATCCACTGACGTTCTGGTTGGACTGGTTCGTTTGATTCGTGTTATCAGCGGTTGAGCTGGATGAACTGTCTGAAGACACCACCGCACGCAGCGTTTCTGCCAGCTTGGTGGCCTGGGCGTTCTTCAGATAGACCACATGGACGTTGCCGGGCATGGCGGTCGGCTGGTCCAGCTTTTGGATCAGCGAGCGCGCCAGATTGGCCTGGGCGACGGAAGGCGCGCGCACCAGCACCGCATTGGTGCGGGAGTCCGCCAGCAAGCTGATGCGGTTACCGGCTGCGCCCTGCCCCGAGGCGTTGCCGCCACCGGAACCCATCAGCCGCGTCACCATGGAAGCGATATCGGTCGCCATGGCATGCTTGATCGGCACCACGTCCAGATCACTGCCGGCCGGGCTGTCGAGCGAGGCGATGATGCGGCTCAGACGGCGCAGGTTGTCAGCGTAGTCAGTGATGACCAGCGTGTTCGAGCCGGGATTGGCGTTGATAGTGTTGTTGGGCGTGATCAACGGGCGCAGTACCGGCACCAGGTTGGCGGCGGTTTCATGGTCTAGATGGAAGATCTGGGTAGCAATTTGATCGCCCCGTATGGTGCCGCGCTGAATCGGCCCGGCTTGGAGCTTGGCGTCGGCCTCGGGCACGACCTTGGTAAAGCCATCCCCGCTCACCACGGCATAGCCCTGCAGACGCAGCGACGATGTCAGCAGATGGAAGGCTTCCTGCTTAGTAACCGGCTTTTCCGAAACCAGGTTGATGGTGCCCTTGACTCGCGGATCAATAATGAAAGTGCGGTTGGTGTAGTGACCAATCGCCTTGATCACGGATTCGATTTCGGCCCCAACAAAATTGAGGGTAGCCTCGTTGCTGGCCAGTTGCTGGGCATAGGCGGGCGGCACTGCAGGTGCGGCGCATAGCAGGGCCAGCACGAGGCACAATCCACGCAAGCGGGGTACGCTGCCTGTTGGGCTCTTGGTCATCCCTGGAAATCCTTTGTGTGTTGTCATCTGAACTCTAGTGCGATTACGTCCTTGTCGCCTTCGGAGCGACGCTGTCCCAGCAAATTTAAGAGATTTGCCAGCCGTTCTTCCTGCCCTGCCTCAGCTTCCGCCTTGCCTGAGAATGCCAGACGTCCATTCACCAGCTTGCCGCTACCGCTCAGCAGCATCGGTCCCTTCGTGGTTTCCAACTGCATGTCCGCCTGCTGACCGCGCCAATCGAGTGTGACCTTGTAGGCACCCAATGGCTTGACGGGCGACAGCCGCGACGCAATGTCTTCCAGGGCCAACGTCATGCTGCCCATGATTGCCAGTTCCTGACCGCTGCGCACCAATTGCAGCGGATTCCAGGTCAGACGCATGGTGCCCGATGGCTGGATCGTGTTCAATGGCGCGCCCAGAGCGGTCAGTCGTTCGGCCGGCAAGTTCACCGAGGCGGCACTGACCTGCCAACGCTGCCAACTGCCTTGTACCTGCACCGGCTGCGACAGCGCTGAAGGATTACTGATTTCCGCCTTGACCTGTCCCACCAGCACCAGCGGCGATAGGCCCCAGGTAAATCGCCCTGGCAGCAGGGGCGTTACTGGCTCGCGCGGCCCCGGTGCGGCCCCGACAAAGGCCGAGCCTTGCCACAAACTGCCTTGCGGATCGCCCAAAGTCAGGCGCCCACCGGATTGGGCCTCCACAATGGGCGCCATCCAACTGGCCGGCAGAAACGCCAGCACTGTCAGCAAAATGGTCAGCAGGCCGGCCAGCAGCCAGACTAGCGTGCGCCGCACTGATAGCTCTCCAGGATCAGGTCGGCCACGTATTTTTCTCGACACCGCCATGCTGCCGCAATCGGTCGCGTCTGCATCAGGAGCGGCTCATTCATCATTTCTTTTCTGCAACGTTAAAGTGGCATTGACCGAATCGGCTTGAGATTGCGCAACAATATTTGCCTCACTCACAGCGACGCCGAGCGTCGATTGCATGGCACCCAGCCATCCAGTCAGGCTGCCAAAGGAAACGGAAGCCAATTGTACGCGCACCGTGCCTGCGCCGACGGAGAGGTTTTCCGGCGTCAGGCTCTGGCTTTGCAAGGCAGCCTCGACGCTGGCACGGGTCAGGAGCGGCGTATCGGCGGTCGCGCTGTCGCTCTGATCAGATAGAGATTCGGCTTCCTGCGCCAACACGCGCAACTCAGCCACTTGCTGACGCAGGCTCGGTAGCGTCTTTTGCAATTGTTCGCGCCCTTGTAAGGCGGGGTCGATCAGCAACAGGTACAGCAGGCCCAGGCCAGCGACTGCCAGCCCCACGCCCAACAGGCGCTGCTCGCGTGGATTACGCGCACTCCAGAAGGCCTGTATCGGGCCAGTGTAGCGGTTGAATGATGCGGTTTTCATAGGCTGCTCCGGATTGTCCAGACAATGCTGCCGTCTTCAGCCGGGGTAACTTCAAGTGCGAGTTGCTGGCTCAACAGCGCGGCTTGTACCGCTTCGGCCTGGTCGGGAGCATCCGGCTTCAGACGCACCAGTAGACTGCCTTCTCGGTATTCTAGAGCGGCAATAGCTTGGTCTTGTCCTTGCGGCACCGCCTGCTGCCAGGCTTGGGCGAAGCCCGCCGTCAGGGCTGAAAAGCCGTTGGGCCCGCCCTGTCCGCCACCTTTGGCTGCGACGATTTTCTGCCGCATCTGCGCCACCGGATCGACCACCACTGTATCGCGCGGGTAGGCCGTGCGGTAGATTTGCGTCAGGCTAGCGCGTAAGTCGTCGGCCTCGCCTTTCAGACGCAGCCACTCGATGTTGAGGGCGGCGACGTTGGTCGCCACTAGCAAGCCGCCCAGCACCAGCGGCCAACGCCAGGGACGCCAATTAAATTGTGTGCTGCCCGACGGTGCCAAGCCCGGCATCAGGTCTAGGCGGGTTTGCGAAGCGGCCACCAGCCAGCGGCTCCAGTCATCAGGCTGCACGCTCAGCCGCTCCGTTGCCCAGCCTGCCGCTTGCGCTGCGCTTTGATACAACTCTGCCTGCTCCGGCCTGACATACAGAACAATAGCTTGCTCAGGCACCAGCGCGTCTAGGGTGGCCAGCACTTCTGCCGGCGCTTCGGCCGAACTTGCCGGCTCGATCGCCAGACCCATACCGGCTTGCTCACCCAAGCGCAGCGTGAGCTCAATGGCGCTACCTTCTTCCATCAAGGCCGCAGAAACCGTCCCGGCCTCCCAAGGCAGGCACAATTGCGATGGCAGGGCCTGCAATTGGCGGGCACCCAGGTTATCAAACAAGGCACGCAGTTTTTCCAGCCAGTCCTGCTGCACTACGGCCACGGTGCGCGTACCGGCTGTGGGTGCGCCAGCAACAATGACGCACTCGTCCACAGCGCCCATCAAGTGCTCTTCGACCAGATTGGGTAAGGCGACTTTCAGTCGGGCCGCCGACATTGGTGGCACCTTGATTTGCAGCAGAGTGACGTCGCTAGGGGCCAGCAACAGTACCACTTGCCTGGCGCGCGCCATGACATCGATCAGGTCAACCAGTTGAGTCTGACCTTCACGAGCTACGCGTAGGCGTCCACCTCCCGCATCTTCAGCGACGGCATAGGCACAGGACGCAGTACTCCAAGGCTCGGCCTGTTCGGCCGCTGCCCGTGAAAACAGCCGGATATACAACGTGGTCACAATGTCTGCTCCTTTACCCTACATCCCATGCCCAGCCTTTTCGCCGTTAAGCGCGCCTATGTTCGGTTGCCATGCATGATTATCTGTCGGCAGGCTCAATGCTGCCTGATCCACAATAATTTGGTACGTGCGCCGTTGCGCTCGATCAAAGCCTGCACTTCCAGCCCGGCACGGTCAATACTAACCATGCCGTTCACCAGAAAATAACGGGTCGACACCGACAGCGCATATTGGGGCGCGCTGCTGGCACCCGGGGTGCGCTGGTTGAAATCGGCCAGATCGCGAAAGCTGGCACTCTTGCGACGTGTTACCAGGACGCGCCCTTCTGAATCTGACATCCCCAGGCGCGCTGCTAGGACCTCGGGCGGTGCCGTGTTGACGTTGACTGGGGTGGCTGCAGGCAGAATGATAACGAAATCACGCAACTTGTTGACCGATTCTGCGGTATAGCCATTGACCGCCAGCAAATCCTCCACCTGCAATAGCGGCAAGCTGCGTGCGCCCTGGGATGTCGACGGGGCTGCTGCTTGCCCTCTGCTGCGGCCCCGCCGGCTGCTGGAAGAGGAAACCGAAGGCTGGCTATCCGCCACTGCCTGCGCGGTCGGTAACGCGAGCGACGCATCCAGCCGTGCATTGCCCAGCAATCGTTCCAGCACCGCCACTTCCGGTGCATTCACCTTGCCGCCCGTGGCCAGATTGGTCAAGTTATAGCGCCCCTGCGCATCTTCAATATAGCCCGAGACCGTGGCGTCGCCAGCATCGGTACCGGCCCGGTTGTTTTCTACGTATTGATCTAGGCGTGTATTCGACAGCGGCACGGCCCAAGGCTCGTCCAAGCTATCGATCTTGGAATACTTGGCATCTTCGCGCAGGATCAGGCTAGCCCAGTCGAGCGCCCCGCGCAGAATCCAGAGCTTTTGCAATTGTAGGCGCTGGTTTTCAATCGAGCGCACCTGCACCTGCTGCTGCCAGAACAGACTGGCTACGATCGTGATGGCCAGCGTCGTCAGCAGTAGAGCGGTGATCACGGCCACGCCTTTCTGCCGCTTTTGGGAGATGCGACGGGCGCGACTCATACTTCACCCAGCAAGAAAATCTTCTGCATGCTGCCTTCGCTGCGCTCGAGTTGCAACGCCACTTCCAGGCCAGTCCAGTTCGCCGCGCCGCCCGGTTGCAGCATCGAGCCCTTGGACACTCGACCTGGGACAGTCGCAGGCTTTTCCTCACCCGGGGTTGCATTGGCAGGCGGCACCCGCCAGCCACGCCGATCATTAGCCCAAAGTCGGGCACTCATTTTACTGACGTCGGTTTGCAGCGCGATAGCTGGCGCGTTAAGGCGCCCGCCCTGGGCCGCCTGCCAGAGTTGCTCCAGCTCCAGCAGATCACGCGTGGCCACTGACTCCTGACGCGTCAATTGTCCATCCTGTAGGCGATAGATCACCATCTGCAGACGCGTGGGCTGGGTATCGGAAAACACCTGGCGCATGAGGATCAGGCGATTGGGGAGTACAACCACGGGTGCGCGCTCGGGCAAAACCGCGCTGCCGGCGATGAAAGCGCAATCATTCTGCAATTGTGCAAACGCCAACTGCATGCCGCGGGTTTGCTCTAGGTCGGCGTTCAGGGCTACCCGCGCCCGTACGATGCTGTCCAGACCGCGCCAGCCTAGCACCGCCACGAACGCCAGCACGCTGATCGCCACCAGCAGCTCAATCAGGGTCAGGCCGCGCTGACGGCGGCGCCTTTGCAAAGAGAATGGCCGGACAGAAAAAGCCTTATTGATCATTCGGCACCACCTGCGATAGTTGTATGATGCGCCGCTCAGGGTCATCTGCAGGGAAGACATTCACCTCCACGCGCCGAAAGAAGGGATTGGGCGTGGGGTAGACCGTTTCTTGGCAGCGCAGCTGCAAGCCACTTTGCGGGCAGTCGAAGTCACGTGTTCCCAGAGCGGGCCATTCGTGGCCCAGGCGGATTTGCGACAATCGGTTTTCCGCTGACCAGGTCGCCATCATGGACGCACGCAGATCGCTACTATTCTGGGTCAGGCTGCCGATGGCGCGCAAACTAGCGCCCAGTGCAGTGCCGACGATGACCAGCGCCACCAGCACTTCCAGCAGGGTGAACCCCGCATGTAAACGGAGCGAATGCGATGGGCGCCAACATGGCGGGACAGACTTGAGCATGCTCACTCCACAGTGAAATGACCAATGCCATCGGCCCGAATCGCGATCCGGTCACCTTCCTTGGACAGGGTCAGCACAAACGGGCGATCCACCGGCTCGCGACCGAAAATGATGCGTAAGGGGTTGGCTTCGGCTACGGAACTCGGCTCAATCTGCACGCCAATAGGCGGGCGCTTAAAGCTGCGCGAGCGCAGCATGTCGTCTTGAATCAACGGCTGCCAAGTGTTTTTTTCGCGCAGCAGAAAACGATATTGTTCAGGTCCGATTTCAAAGGCGATCGGACGGTTCCGAACGATGGCTTCATCACGCGCCAATTGCAGCAGCAAGGCGATGCGCTGGGCATCGTTTTGCAGCACCTGACGGGTGCTGGGCATGGCGTTGAAAGACACCACCCCTAATAGCAGACCGGCAATCACCAGAACCACCAGCAATTCCAGGAGGGTGAAGCCGCGCGCCGTCTGACGGCAACCGCCAGACGAACCCATGAAGCGCGCAGGAAAATGCGTTACTGATCCCACGAGCCGATATCGGCATCATTGTCGGCACCGCCCGGCTGACCATCCGCGCCCAGCGAAAAGACATCGATCTCGCCCTTGACGCCAGGTGACAGATATTGATAAGGACTGCCCCAAGGGTCCTTGGGCAGTTTGTCGATATAACCGCCAGTCTTCCAGCCATTGGCAGCTGGGCCCGATGTCGGCTTCGCGATCAGCGCTTGCAGACCTTGTTCGGTGGTGGGATAGCGATGGTTATCCAGCTTGTACAGCTTCAGTCCTTGCATCACGGTGGAAATATCTTGCTTGGCCGCGATGATGCGGGCATCGTCGGCGCGCCCCATCAATTTGGGCACGACCAGCGCGGCCAGGATGCCCATGATCACCACCACCACCATGATCTCGATCAATGTGAAGCCGCGGGCAGCGCCATAGGTTAACGACTTAGGTCGCGCAAGAAAGATTGGGTTCGACATAATATGCATTAAAAAATGTACTAAAGAAACAAATGTCACTGGAAATCACTACGGCTGTGCAGTGTGCTAGCACCGTGCTTTCCGGCTTTTTGATATGACCCAAGAGTCTAACAGCGTTGGACAGAGCGGAAAAGAAAATGTGACTATCGCTTTCTGCGATGAAAAACGCTTCCGAACCCAGGCCTGTTTTTCTTCTGAAGGAGCTATCATTGCCGAGCCACGCATTCACTTACCAAAAGGAGCCGACCATGGCCTTGCCCCATTCCAAATCAGGCGATCTGATTGACGTACGCCCGCTGGGACCCCGACTGGAAAACACCCCTTCCCATGCCCTCTTCAAGGGAGACGACCTGCAAGTCATGCGCTTGGTGCTGAAAAAGGGCAAGACCATGCCGGAACATAGCGTGGACGGCGCGCTCACCATCCACTGCACGGAAGGCTCGGTGGAGTTGGACGCGCATGGCCAGCAACAAGTTCTGCAGACCGGGGAAATGGTGTATCTCACGGGAGGGGTGCCGCATGCCTTGAAGGCGCTGGCGGATTGTTCAGTTTTGGTGACGGTGGCGTTGCACTAGAAGTCATAAAACATATACAAAAGAGCCTGGAAAATTTAATTTTCACCAGGCTCTTTTATTAACAGTCAGAACTTAATAATAAATATTTTCACCACAGAAGGAAATATCACAACCCACTCTTCCAGCCGTAAATATAAATTCCTGCAGTGCGCTCCTTGTTATTGCCCATGACAATCAACTCAGGACCATCATTACCATAATTCACTACTGCTGCAACACCCGAATAGCTCTCTCCAGCGTTAGCACATGGCGCAGCACCAGATTTTATCTCCACATCAAAAATATTTTTCCCAGAAGCGTGAGGTTTGATCTTTCCTTCAAAAGTGCAGCCCTCTCCAACCATGCCTGACAACGTTTGGTCATCCTTCACCACAATTTCAGCTCCGGCTCCATCGAAGTAAGAATTAGCCGCCCAAACTCCTCGCACATCGTTTAAATCTGTCTTTTTATCGAAATCAAACTCTTCTTTAGGCTTCTTGACTCCTTTGAAGTTTGTTTTAAGGGAGGAGCCATTCAAGAAAGTCGTTGCAGTCCCTTCTATTTCGTTGTCGCTCGGAAAACTTACATTAAAACTGCCTGAGGCATAGCTTCTTTTAGAGGAGTATTCAACTAAATCTGTAGAAACAAAATCTTTGCCCTTTTCTTTCCCACTACCCTGCATCAAGCCGAAAACATATTCATCTTCTGAAGAAAAAGAAGAATTTTCGTAGAATGAATAATACCTTCCATCTTCTAGAATAATTGTTTCACGCCAAGCCTCATTATTATATGGCTCGTTATCTCCATTTTGTGCCGCTTCATAAAATCCCGCGCCATCTACTTTTACAGGGACATCTACTTCTAAAGGGGCATCTACTTTTACAGGAACGTTTTTGTGGCTGCCACCGCAACCGATCATCACCGTTGCAGATACCGCGACCGCTATCTTTCCAAAAATTTTCATTTTTGTTTCCTTGATCCAAAAGCTGCTATTTTGCAACAAAATGAAACAAGGAGTGTTACTCCACAAAATTTTTTGCTTAAACCATGAGTTTATTTGCGGCACAGCAACAAATTTAATGTTGCCTTCCTCCAAATTCATGGCAAGGGTAAATCTATGCTCGCTCCCGCCGTGGATCTCGCGACAGCAACCCCGCCACCGTTCTTTGCGGCGATACACCATCAAATAACACAGCTGCGACAGCATTGGTAATAGGCATATCAATCCCACGTGCCGCCGCCAAGGCACGCACGGCACGAACACAGAGAACCCCCTCAGCAACATGACCTAATTCTGCAACGATGGTATCCAGCGATTTACCAGCAGCCAGGCCCAAACCGACCTGACGGTTACGAGACAGGTCGCCAGTGCATGTCAGGATCAGATCGCCCATGCCGGTCAACCCCATAAAGGTTTCTTCTCGTCCGCCCAGGGCAGTGCCCAGGCGAGAGATTTCCGCTAGACCACGCGTGATCAGGGCAGCACGAGCGTTATAGCCTAGGGCTAGGCCGTCAAGAATGCCGGCGGCGATAGCCAAAATGTTTTTGACGGCACCCCCGACTTCGACTCCGATCAAGTCGTCCGTGGAATAGACGCGGATGGAGCCGCCGTGAACGCCTTGCACTACCAAATTGCGGAGGGCAGTGGATGCAGATGCCACGGTCAGGGCGCAAGGCAAGCCGCGTGCCACTTCTTGGGCAAACGAAGGGCCTGACAGCGCCCCGGCCGGCAGGTCTGGCCCGAGCATTTGTTGCACCATTTGGTGCGGCAGCAGGCCGGTTTCCTGTTCAAACCCCTTGCACAGCCAGATAAGATTGGGCAGTGTCCGCCCTTGCAATTGCGTCAGCAAGGATCGCAAGCCATTGACCGCTGAGGCCACGATCAACAGGTCGGGACCATCACTTTCCTGTGCATGGGAAATGGCCGTATCCAGATTAGCGCTGGCCTGCAACTTGGGCGGCCAGGCATGGCCCGGCAGATACAGAAGATTTTCCCGTTGCTGCTGCATGGTTTCGATAGCCGCGCCATTGCGGCCCCAGAGCAGGACTTCGTGGCGCGCCGCCAAAACGATGGCAAGGGCTGTGCCCCAGGCACCGGCTCCTAGAATGGTGATCTTCATGCGCGTCCTTGCAAGGGCTGGTTCGTTTACAGAGCTACAAAATGGCTATTCACCCCAGACCTCGCTGGCATTGACATAGCCGCCTTGGCCATCGCGGTGGCGCGCTTTCAGCCAGCCAGACGTGGCCGGTTCGGCCAGTTCCAGCAATACGTGGCGTGCGGCGGAAAATACCGGCGCGGCCGCATCATTTGGCGCGCTGCGCACCGTGGCCAAATTTACCGTGACGACCAGCATGCGCTGAGCGTTGAGAGCGCCTGCTGGTACCCACGCCAGATCGCCACTGACGTCGCGCACCTTGGTCCATTCACCATAAGTCAACACGATTTCCACCGGCATGCCCGGCGGAGCAATGAAGACTTTACGGCCTTTTTCAGACGGCGCATCCTGCAAGACAGCAGGAGACACGCCCACTGATTTGAATTCTAGGGCATGAGCCCAGTTACTGACCAAAACCAGGGCCATCGTAGCCAGGGCAAGACGAATGATTGCTTTCACAAAAAGGGCTCCCGAATGCACACCGACACTTCTGTGACAGGGTGCAAGCCAGACAAAAAGACGCCATCCGGGAAGGGATGGCGTCGGTCAATGCTGATGCAGGTATTTTATTGACGAGCAGCGGAACCGTCTGGCATGACCAGTCCTGCGCCTGCATCGGCCTCACTGTCCGCCTCGCCACCAGCCTCTTCAGCTAGGGATTGCACGCGCTGCTGATAGTAGGCTTCGAAGTTTATTTCCGACAGGTGCACAGGCGGGAAACCGGCACGGGTGATGATGTCGGCGATGTTGGCGCGCAGATAGGGATAGATGATATTTGGGCAGCCAATACCAATCAGCGGATCAAGCTGCTCGTCGGGAATGTTGCGCGCTTCGAAGATGCCGGCCTGCTTGCCTTCGGCCAGAAAAGCCACCTTGTCACCCACGCGGGCGGTCACGGTAATAGTCACGGTGGATTCGTACAGGGCTTCGCCAATCTGTTCGGCGCCGACATCCACGGATACCTCGATGTTGGGCGAGGCCTGTTCCAGAAAGATGGCGGGTGAATTGGGCTGCTCCAGCGACAGGTCCTTGAGATAGACGCGCTGGATTTGGAATACGGGTTGTTGGTTGTCGTCAGCCATGAAGCCTTTCCTTTGATAATATTTGAATGAGAGTCACTGCAAGGCATGGTTGCCGAAGGCAGCATTGCCAGAATGGCAATCCTCCATCATCCGGCAACCATGCCGAGGCTGCAAGCTTTGCATACATGCATGCAAAACTAAGCGGGGCGGCTTACACGCCGCGCAACAGGGGCTCGAGTTTCCCCTGGCGGTCGAGTGCGCTCAGTTCGTCGAAGCCGCCGACATGAGTGTCGCCAATGTAGATCTGCGGCACGGTGCGCCGGCCGGTCTTTTCCATCATGTCGGCGCGTTGCTGCGGGTCGGCGTCAATGCGTATCTTTTCAATGCTGTCCACGCCCCTGGATTGCAGCAGGCGCTCGGCCATGACGCAGTAGGGACAGACAGCTGTGGTGTACATGATGACAGGAACAGACATCCGATTTCTCCGTTTATTTAGTCGTGGTGGGCAATCCCTGGGCTGTCCAAGCCGTGATGCCTCCACTTAAGATGTATACTTCGTCAAAACCCATTTTTCTGAGAGGCGTGATGACCCGGGGCGCTTGCACCCCAGCCTTGCACACTACCAGCAGGCTTTTGGATTTGAATGGCTCTAGCTCGGTGCCGCGACTGGCCAACTGACGATGCGGGATGTTCTTGGCACCACGCAGATGCCCTTGTGCAAAATCATCGGCATCACGCACATCCAGCACGGCGACATTACCTTTGTTGAGCAACTGGGTCGCTTCGAACAAGGACATCTCCTTGCCGCGTCGCTCCAGAACGAGCCAGAGCAAACCGCCACCGGAAATCAGGGCCAGCCCGATCAGCCAAATATTGTCAATTATGAATTTCACAAGCGTCCAATGGTTTAAGTCAAGATTGGCATTATAAAATAGAAGCACAATACGATTTCATTGTGCCGCTTTGGCTCCAAATTTTTTTCACACCTTTTTCTCGCTCATGTACAAAATCGTATTAATGCGCCACGGCGAATCGACATGGAATCTGGCAAACCGCTTCACGGGTTGGACAGATATCGACCTCACGGAAAAAGGCGTTGCCGAAGCCCGGCACGCCGGCCAGTTGCTCAATGACGCCGGCCTGACCTTTGATGTCGCCTACACATCCGTGCTCAAGCGTGCTATCCGTACCATCTGGCTGACTCTGGAAGAAATGGACCTGATGTGGATCCCCGTGGTCTGCGACTGGCGCCTGAACGAGCGTCATTACGGTTCATTGCAGGGCTTCAACAAGGCCGAAACCGCCGCTAAGTATGGCGAAGAGCAGGTCATGAAGTGGCGCCGTGGCTACGACACGCCCCCACTGCCGTTGGAAGCGGACGATCCACGTGCGTCTTACGATGACCCACAGTATGCTCAGCTCGAGCGCGAGCAGATTCCCCTGTCCGAATGTTTGAAAGACACGGTCGAGCGCGTCATGCCTTGCTGGAATGAGCGCATCGCCCCGGACATCCGCGCTGGCAAACGCGTCATCATTTCTGCACACGGCAACAGCCTGCGCGCGCTGATTAAGTACCTAGACGGCATCAGTGACAAGGACATCATCTGCCTCAACATTCCCACCGGACAACCGCTGGTATATGAACTCGACGCCGAACTGAACCCGATCCGCAGTTACTACCTGAGTGATCCTAAGGCCATCGAAGCGGCCATGAAAGTTGTTGCCCAGCAGGCCGAGGCCAAATAAGCGTGTTTGTATGCCGTTTTTTCGCAGTCTAGTCAGCCGCCGGGCTTCATATTCCCGGCGGCTGATCTCCTTGTCACGGCACTTCCTTGCTGCAACGTGGTGGCGGCCCACCCTGCTGTGCCTGCCCTTGGCACTGGCATTGGCTATACCCTTGTCCAGTCTGGCCCAGTCCACGACAGAACGCACTAAGCAAAAAAAGGCGGCCGAGTCCGAGCGCGCAAGTTTGCGTCAGAAGCTGACTACTCTCAAGCGCGACATAAACCAGACTGAAACCAAAAAAAACCGGGCCGCCGACCAGTTGGCCAAGTCTGAGGTCGCCATTTCCGATGCCAGTCGCGCCCTGCGTGACCTAAGTGCCGAACAAAAAGCTACGGCCGCGCGCCTGCGCGCCCTGGAAAAGCAGCTGACTACTCTGCAGCGCCAAGCCGAGGAGCGCCAACAGCAGACTGCCGACCTGCTGCGCGCGCAGTACATCAATGGCAGCGAAGATCGTCTTAAGCTACTGCTCTCGGGCGACAACCCCAACCGTATCAACCGCGACCTGCACTACATGGGCTACCTGTCCCAGGCCCAAGCACAGTTGATCCAGGAATTGCGCCGCGACCATGCCGCTATTGAGAAGAATCGCCAATCCGAGCAAAACGCTAAGAAAGAGCTGGATGAAATTGCTGACGAGCAGAAGCAACAGAAAGCCAAGCTCGAAACGCAAAAGAAAAAACGCGCTGCTCTGCTGGCCCAGCTATCTGACAAACTGACTACGCAGCAACGCGAAGTCAGCACCATCGAGCGCGATGCCGAGCAACTCAGCACACTGGTCAATCGTTTGGGCAAACTGATCCAAGAGCAGCGCAAGGCCGAAAAAATCGCTGCCGAGCGACGCCGGCGCATCGCCGTTGCTCGTGCCAAGGCAGCTGAGCAGCGCAGCCAGCAACAAGCAACCAAAGATCGGGCCGCATCCGGCCAGATCACGCAACCGGCCACCACGCCCCGGCCCGCTCCCAAGAAGTCCGCACCTGCGCCAGCTCTGGCCCGCAACGAGATGATTCCGAATGCCGACCTCCAGCGCGGTCAATCCTTCAGTGCGCTCAAGGGCAAGCTGCGCCTGCCGGTTACGGGCGACTTAACCGCCCGTTATGGCAGCAAACGTGGCAACGGATCGAACTGGAAAGGCGTCTTCATCCGCGCCGGTCAGGGTACGGAAGTCAGGTCGGTCGCTGGCGGCCAGATCGTCTTTTCCGAATGGCTGCGTGGCTTTGGCAACCTGCTTATCATCGACCATGGCAGCCAGTACA
The DNA here is from genome assembly GCA_038241705.1 of Burkholderiales bacterium. Lineage (GTDB taxonomy): Bacteria > Pseudomonadota > Gammaproteobacteria > Burkholderiales > Burkholderiaceae_D > JBBSSV01. The sequence continues at coordinate 15,008 of JBBSSV010000015.1, forward strand.
TGACCATTTACGGCAATAATCAGGCACTGCTGAAACAGGTGGGCGACGCCGTCAACGCCGGTGATGTCATCGCCAGCGTCGGCAACAGCGGCGGCAATGAGGATTCAGGTTTATACTTCGAAATGCGGCATCAGGGCCGCACTTTCGACCCACTTAGCTGGGCAACAATCAGGTGATCCATGGGTAGCAAATTCAAAAACTTAAGTCTCGTCACGCTGGGTATTGCTGTCGGGGTGGTGGGTTCCTTCCAACTCGATGCGCTGGCGCAAAAAACCGCAGGCTCTCCGCTGCCTGTAGAAGAGCTGCGCCAGTTGGCCGATGTCTTTGGTTTGATCAAGTCGGACTATGTCGAATCGGTTGAAGACAAGAAGCTGCTGACCGAAGCCATTTCTGGCATGGTGGCCTCGCTCGATCCGCACTCTGCCTATCTGGATCAGAAAGCTTTCAAGGAGTTGCGTGAAGGCACTCAAGGCAAGTTCGTCGGCCTGGGAATCGAAGTCGGTATGGAAGATGGCTATGTGAAAGTCATTTCTCCAATCGAAGATTCTCCTGCCTCCACAGCTGGCATTAAAGCGGGCGACCTGATCACACGCCTAGACAGCACTCCGGTCAAGGGCATGACCCTGGACGAAGCCGTCAAACGCATGCGCGGCGAACCCAATACCAAGATCACTCTAACCATAGCCCGCAAGGAAGCCACACGACCACTGGTGATGACCATCACCCGCCAAGAAATCCGGGTGCAAAGTGTCAAGGCAAAGATGATCGAACCCGGCTATGCCTGGTTGCGCGTGGCCCAGTTCCAAGAGCCCACGGTGGGCGACATGGCCAAGAAAATCAACAGCTTTTATGCCGAGGACCCCAATCTGAAAGGCCTGGTGCTGGACTTGCGCAACGATCCGGGTGGCTTGCTGCCGGGTGCGATTGGCGTGTCTGCTGCCTTCTTGCCGCGTGACGTCGTGGTGGTGTCCACCAACGGCCAATTGCCCGACTCTAAGGCTACTTTCTACACCCGTCCCGAATACTATGGCTCGCGACTGGTGGGCGACCCCTTGTCCGGCCTAAACCCCAAGGCCAAGAAGGTGAAAATGGTGGTGCTGGTCAACAGCGGCTCTGCCTCAGCATCGGAAATTGTCGCGGGCGCCCTGCAAGACTACAAACGCGCCACCATCATGGGCACCCAGACCTTTGGCAAGGGCTCGGTCCAGACCATTCGCCAGTTGTCCAGCGACACCGCAGTCAAGCTAACCACGGCCCGTTATTACACCCCTAACGGTCGCTCGATCCAGGCCAAGGGCATCGTGCCGGACTTGATGGTCAGTGAAAATGCCGACGGCGACGGCTGGAATGGCCTGCGCCTGCGCGAAGCCGACCTGGAAAAACACCTGTCCAACGACAAGGAAAAGGAAGCCGAGGCCCATGACCGCATACAGGAACTGGAAGAAATTCAGCGGCTGACGGAAATGGAAAAAAACCGCAAGCCGCTGGAATTCGGCAGCAAGGAAGATTTCCAGTTGATACAAGCT
>JBBSSV010000016.1:0-15903 GCA_038241705.1 Burkholderiales bacterium
AAGGCGCAAAGGTCCGCTGCGCCCGGCATAGCGCTCTGCTGGCGCCGGCAAATCAAGAATGGCCTGACGGACTGGATTGCCAGTGACGCTGGCCTTGCCGGCAGCCGCACCAAAATCCGCCGGAAAGCCGAACAGCACGCGACTGGCCAGCGGCAGCAGAGTACGGTTCGACAGCAGCAGCGCGGCATCGGCATTTACCAGGACCAACGGCAAACGGCGCATGCTGGCCATCACACCCCCGGGAACGGTAACATATCCGCCCATGCCCAGTACCACGTCCGGGCAACGACGACGCAGAATGCGGCGACATTCCAGCATGGCGACGCTCATTTTGCTGGCGCCACCCAGCGAATGGCGCCAGCCTTTGCCCCGCATGCCGCGAAAATCGATACTGTCCATCTCCAGACCCTGCTTGGGCACCAAGTCTTGCTCCATGCCGTGGCAGGTTCCCAGCCACGAGACCTGCCAGCCACGCGCCTGCATGGTCTGGGCAATCGCCAGCCCGGGGAAAATATGCCCGCCGGTGCCGGCCGCCATGATCAGGAGGCGCTTCATATCCGGCCTCCGCGCATCAACACTTTATTTTCATAATCGATGCGCAACAGAATGGCAAAGCCAATACAGTTCATCACGATGCCTGAGCCGCCATAGCTCATCAACGGCAGCGTCAATCCCTTAGTCGGCAGGATCCCCAGATTAACGCCCATGTTGATGAAGGCTTGGGCGCCGATCCAGATACCAATGCCCTTGGCCGCCAGTCCGGCAAAAAACAGGTCCATGGCAATCGCCTGGCGGCCAATGTCGAAAGCGCGCTTGATCAGCCAGTAGAACAGGCCGATCACTACCAGTACCCCGACCAGGCCCAGCTCTTCGCCAATGACCGCCAGTAGAAAATCAGTATGAGCTTCCGGCAGGTAATGCAACTTTTCTACGCTGGCACCCAGTCCGACGCCAAACCACTCGCCCCGGCCAAACGCAATCAGAGAGTGCGACAGCTGGTAAGCCTTGCCCAGCGCATTTTCCTGTAGCCAAGGGTCGAGATAGGCAAAGATGCGCTCACGCCGCCAGGGCGAAAACATGATCAGCATGCCAAACCCGCCGCCGACCACGCCAGAAATGATGCCAAACCAAACTAGATTGACCCCACCCAGGAACAGCACGCCCATGGCAATGCAGACCACCACGCCAGCCGCACCCAGGTCCGGCTCCAGCATCAGCAGTCCACCGGCGAACAGAAGCGCCAAGATCATAGGGCAAAAGCCCTTGAGCAGACGATTCATGTAGGCTTGTTTGCGTATGGTGTAGTCAGCGGCATACAACACCATGGCCAGTTTCATGATTTCGGACGGCTGGATACCGAAGCCGCCCAAGGACAACCAGCGACGTGCGCCGTTGACGTCCTTGCCGATGCCCGGCACCAGCACCAGGATCAAGAGCATCAAGGCCAGCGTGAACCACCAAGGTGCCAGGTTTTTCCAACTTTCGATGCGCACTTTGAACGCGGCGATGCCCGCCAGTACGGCAATGCCGATGAAGATAAACTGGCGCCGCAGAAAATGGGCGTTTTCATAGCTGGCATACTTGGGCGAATCCGGCAAAGCAACCGACGCCGAATACACCATCACCATACCTAGCAGCACCAGAAAAATCACGACCCACAGCAGGGGCTGATCGATTTCTTCCAGGATGGACGTGCGCGTGCGAGTGGCGCGCACGGTCGCGGCGCCTTCCTTTCCCGCGGTCGTAGTCTTGGTCTGGGCGAAGCCACCCATGAATGAAGGCAGGCCGAGTTTCATATCAATACCTCGCCACGCGCCAGGGCGATTTCCTGCACGGCGCGCGCAAACACCTGCCCACGGTGCACATAGTTGTCAAACATGTCCAAACTGGCGCAGGCGGGTGACAGCAAGACCTGGTCACCTGCCTGCGCCAGAGCCGCAGCCTGAGAGACAGCGTCTTCCAAGCTGGCACAATCCATTAGCTCCGGACAGCCGGCCTGCGCTTGCAGCGCCGCGCGCAAGGCTGGCGCATCTTTGCCGAGCAACAATACTGCCTTGGTATGACGTGAGACCGCATGCGCCAGGGGTTGAAAGTCCTGGCCCTTGCCCTCGCCCCCGGCAATCAGCACGATCCGTCGCTTCTGCTCTTGCACACTTGTCGATACCGTCCCCAAGCCTTCCAGCGCGGCCACGGTAGCGCCGACGTTGGTGCCCTTGCTGTCGTCGATGTACTCCACCTCGTCGATGCGCGCCACGAAGGCCACGCGATGCGGCTCGCCGTGGAAACTGCGCAGGGCGTGCAACAGCGGCGCCAGCGGCAGATCAATGGCGCGGCACAGCGCCAAGGCGGCTAGGGCATTGGCGGCGTTATGCAGGCCGCGCACATGCAAGGCATCGATCGGCATCAGCCGGGTCACGTTCACGGGTGCAATTTGCTCTGGCTGACGGCGACGGCTGTGACTATTGGCCGGCGCGAGCGTTGCATCGAGGCGCGCATGCGCTAGCCATTGCATGCCGTTATCCATTACCAAGCCAAAGTCGTTTGTTTGCCCAGGCGCATCCGTGCCAAAGGTGATGGTCTGCGCATCAGGCGCGGCCATGGCCATTACCTTGGCGTCCTGGCGATTAAGCACCCGTACCGTTACGGGTGCAAAAATCCGGGCTTTGTCGGCCGCGTAGGCCGCCATGTCGCCGTGCCAGTCGAGATGATCCTGACTCAGATTCAGCACCGTGGCGACGTCGGCCTGCAGGCTGTAGGTCGCGTGCAGTTGGAAGCTCGACAGTTCCAGCACCCAGGCCTGGGGCAGCACTTGGGCGTCCAGGGTCTGGCCGAGCACGTCCAGCGCCGCCGGACTGATGTTGCCGGCTACGGCCACCGACAGGCCGGCGTGTTCACATAACAGCCCGGTCATGCGGGTGACGGTGGTTTTGCCGTTGGTGCCCGTAATCGCCAGTACCTTGGGCTGGTAGTCCTGCTCTGCGCGCAAGGCTGCCAAGGCCTGGGCAAAGAGTTCAATTTCGCTCCATACCGGCACCTGGCGCGCGGCGGCGGCTGGCAACAAGGCAGCCAGATCACCCTGTGGCGTTAGCCCGGGGCTGACGGCGATGAAATCGATCCGCTCCAGCAATGCTGGGCAGGCAGCGACGCTCCAGGGACCGCCGACGAAGCTGCTGTCTGGCAGTTCCGCCTGCAACTGCGCCAGGCGTGTTGGTGCCTGACGTGTATCGGCCACGCGCACGGACGCACCGCAGCGCTGCAGCCAGCGCGCCATTGCCAGACCGGTTTCACCCAGCCCCAGAACCAGCACATGTTTTCCTTCGTGATTCATTTATCTCAATTTCAAGGTCGACAAGCCCACCAACACCAGCATCATGGTGATGATCCAGAAACGCACCACGACCTGGGTTTCTTTCCAGCCCTTTTGCTCAAAGTGATGGTGTAACGGCGCCATTAGCAGCACCCGGCGGCCGGTGCCGGTACGCATCTTGGTGTACTTGAAATAGGCCACCTGCAGCATTACTGACAGGGTTTCAACGACAAATACGCCACCCATGATGAAGAGCACGATTTCTTGGCGCACGATCACGGCAATCGTGCCCAAGGCCCCGCCCAGCGCCAACGCACCGACATCGCCCATGAAGACTTGGGCCGGGTGGGCGTTGAACCATAAAAAGGCCAGTCCGGCCCCGGCCATGGCACCACAGAAAATGATTAGCTCGCCCGCACCCGGAATATGGGGAATGAACAAGTAGTTGGCATAGTTAACGCTGCCGGTCAGATAGGCAAACAACCCAAGCGCCGACCCGACCATCACGGTGGGCATAATCGCCAGACCATCCAGACCATCGGTCAGGTTGACGGCATTGCTGGTGCCAACGATCACGAAATACGTTAGGGCGATGAAGCCCCAGACCCCGAGCGGATAGCTGACAGTCTTGAAAAAGGGCACAATCAGGTCAGCCTTGGGCGGCAGGTCCATGCGAAAGCCAGACATGACCCAGTCTACGAACAACTGCCAGACCTCGATATTGCTGGGCCCAGACACGGAAAACGCCAGATACAGCGACGCAGCCAGGCCGATCAGCGACTGCCACAAGTATTTCTCGCGTGAGGGCATACCTTCCGGGTCCTTATGCACCACCTTGCGGTAATCGTCGATCCAGCCAATGGCACCGAAGCCCAGGGTTACCACCAGCACCGGCCAGATAAAGCGATTGCTCCAGTCGGCCCACAGCAGGGTGGAGATGCCAATCGCAATCAAAACCAGCACTCCGCCCATGGTGGGCGTGCCAGACTTGATCAGATGAGTCTGCGGGCCGTTGCTGCGCACGGTTTGCCCGACCTTCAGGCGTTGCAGCATGCGGATCACGGCCGGGCCGGCCAACACGCCGATGACGAGCGAAGTCATCGTGGCAAATACGGCGCGGAAGGTGATGAAGTTAAAGATCCGCAAGGGACCAAGTTCTTCCTGAAAATACTGGGCAAGCCAAAGCAACATGTCAGTCGGTTTCCTTTGAATGTGGGTGCGTCAAATGCTGCACCACACGTTCCATTTGCATGAAGCGCGAGCCTTTTACCAACACGGTGGACAAAGGAGTGACTGCTGCGGTGACTGCGTGTTGCAGGGTGTCTAGGCTGTCGCAATGCCGCGCCGCCGGCCCGAAAACCAGACTGGCATGCTGTGCCAAGGCACCCAGGGTGTACAAATGTTCAATGCCTGCCGTGCGTGCATAGGCACCGATTTCGGCATGGAACTGTGGGCCTTGGTTGCCGACTTCGCCCATGTCGCCCAGCACCAGCAGGCGTGGCCCTGGGCGCTGCGCCAGCACAGCGATGGCGGCACGGACGGAATCCGGATTGGCATTGTAGGTGTCGTCAATGACGGCGGCGCCACAGCCGGCCTGCTTGTGTTGCAGGCGCCCCGCCACTGGCAAAAAGGCTTCCAGCCCGCACACGATGAGGTCCATTGGCACGCCGATGGCATGGGTGCAGGCAATAGCTGCCAGGGCATTGCGCACATTGTGCTCGCCTGCCGCCGCCAATTGCAAGGCAGAGGATCTGCCTTCGAGACTGACCTGCAACCGATTGCCACTCGCGGTGGCCTCCCAGCTCGCGCTGATATCCGCCCCAGGATCCAGACCAAAAGTCAGCACCCGACCGGCCTCGTTGGCTAGGCCGCGCCAGAGCGCAGTAAAGGCATCGTCGTGTGGGAATACCGCCGTGCCGGTGCCCGACAGCGCCGCCAGGACCGCGCCGTTTTCGTAGGCCACGGCTTCGACATTGTGCATGAACTCCAGATGCTCACGCTGGGCATTGTTGACCAGGGCAACGTCGGGTGCGACCATGCGCGCCAGCGCAGCGATTTCGCCCGGATGGTTCATACCCAGTTCGACCACGGCGGCGCGCTGATGAGCTTGCAGTCGCAATAGCGTCAGCGGCACACCGATGTCGTTGTTCAGGTTGCCCTGCGTGGCCAGCATGCCGCCTTCGCCGAAGGCACCGCGCAGGATGGCCGCAATCATTTCCTTAACGGTGGTCTTGCCATTGCTGCCGGTGACCGCAATCACCGGCAAGGCATGTTGCTGACGCCACCAACCGGCGATCTCTCCTAGCGCCTGCCGGCTATCGGGCACGACCAGCGCCGGCAGTTCAAAGCCAGGCGGCAAAGCTTCGGCCAGCACGGCGGCGGTGCCCTGTTCAACAGTTGCAGCCAGAAAATCATGACCGTCAAAGCGTTCGCCGCGCAGGGCCACGAACAGACTGCCCGGGATAATCTGGCGCGTATCGGTCGAAACACTCTCGATCGAGGCTTGGCCCTGCAGGCGGGCCTGGGGCAGGCAGGCGGCCAACGTCGACAGATCGACCCGCATCACAATACCCTCCGCATCACACGCGCGGCCAGCGCCAGGGCAGCATGGTTGGCATCCAGGAAAGGCTGCTTACAGCCACTAATTTCCTGGTAATCCTCATGCCCCTTGCCCGCCACTAACACCACATCCGTGCGCGCTGCATTTTTCACGGCGGCCAGAATGGCAGCAGCACGGTCTTCGATCACCTGCAGCGCCTCGGCCGGCAACGCACTGGCCTGCACCCCCTCCAGAATCTGGGCATTGATGGCAGCCAGCGCTTCGCTGCGGGGGTTGTCACTGGTGACGATCACCTGATCGGCAGTCGCAGCCGCCACTTGCCCCATGGATGCACGCTTGCCCGCATCCCGGTCACCGCCACAGCCGAAAACGCACCACAACTTGCCGTGGCGCTGGCGAGCAATCGGCTGCAGCGTTACTAGGGCTTTTTCCAGCGCATCCGGCGTATGGGCATAATCGACAACTACCAGGGGCGCATCCTGGCCACCCAGTTGCTGCATGCGTCCTGATGCCGGTTGCAAGGTTTCGATCCAACGCACGATAGCAGTCAAATCAAACCCCTGGCCCAGCAGGACACCAATGACTGCCAGTACATTACTGACGTTGAAGTCACCAATCAACTGGGTCTTGACGGTCACCGAGCCTTGCGGCGTTTCCAGCACGAAGCTGGTGCCTGCCGCTAGGCTGTGAATCTCGAGGGCTTGAACCGGAGTCACTCCCTCGACTTGACGAGCGCCAATGGAATAGCCGGTCAAGGCTAATTGTGGTTGCTGCGCCTGTAGATGCTCCACCAGTCGGCGGCCGAAGGCATCATCCAGATTAATGACGGCATGGCGCAAGCCGGGCCAGTCAAACAGGCGCGACTTAGCCGCTTCATAGGCGCCTAAGTCGCCGTGATAGTCCAGATGGTCGCGGCTGAAATTGGTCAGCACCGCGACATCGACATGCAAGCCGTTAAGGCGACCCTGATCCAACCCGATCGAGGACGCTTCCAGCGCCAGGGCCTGCACGCCGGCTGCATGTTGCGCTGCCACGATGCGCTGCAGCGCCAGCGCATCAGGCGTGGTGTAGCCGGTGTTGTCGAAGTCGCCGGCCACGCCTTGGTCATAGCGCACCGTGCCCAGAGTACCGATCACGCCCGTAGGCCCCACGGCCTGGGACAAAGTGCTGCCCAGCCATTGGCTGCAGGAGGTTTTGCCATTGGTGCCGGTCACCGCCACCACCAGCATCGCTTCATCTAGCACACCATGCCAGAGGCGCGCAAGCGGCCCAGCCTGCTGCGCCAAAACTGGGATTAACTGGTGGGGTACGCGCCAGTGCGCCTGCCACAGGTTCTGGCTGGACTCATCCAGCAGTACCACCGCCGCACCCTGCTCGATGGCATGCGCCAGGTGGCGCTCGGCCCTGCTGGCAGTTGACTCTAGCAGCAGGAACACATCGCCCGGCTGCACCTGACGCGAGTCGGCGCACAGGCTGGCGTGAGGTGCAGCCTGCTGCAGCCAGTAAACCAGAGTGGAGAGATCAAAAGCGCGCATCACATGCTTTCCAACACGCTGTTTTCGGGGATGATCAAGTCCGTGACCGTGCTGTCCGGCGCCACGTTCAGAGCGCGTAAGGCATTCGCTGCCACCGAAGCGAACACGGGTGCGGCCACTTGGCCGCCATAGTGGCCGCCCCGCGTCGGCTCATCCACCATCACTGCGATGATGATGCGCGGGTCCGAAGCTGGCGCAAAACCGACGAAGGAGGTCACATAGGTATTGCCGTAGCGGCCATTGACCAGCTTGTTGGCAGTACCAGTCTTGCCGGCCACGCGATAGCCTGGTACTTGGGCACGAGGGGCGGTGCCACTCGGTCCAGCAGCCATTTCCAGCATCCCGCGCATTTCGCGCGCAGCCTTGGCGGAAATCACGCGCTGGCTGACCGGTAGATCCGTCGACTTATGGAAGGTCAGTGGAATGATGTCGCCGTCCCGGGCAAAAATCATGTAGGCGCGTGCCACCTGGATCAGCGAAGTCGCAATACCGTGGCCGTAGCTCATAGTGGCCTGTTCAATGGGTCGCCATGACTTGTAGGGGCGCACCCGCCCGGCAGCCGCACCCGGAAAACCAACTCGCGGCGGCTGACCAAAGCCTAGGGTGGTGAACATGTTCCACATATCTTCGGCTTGCAGCTGCAGAGCCATCTTGGCAGTGCCGATATTGGAAGACTTTTCGATCACTTGCGCCACGGTCAGCACACCATGAGCATGGGCGTCGCCAATCGTGGCCGTGCCGATGCGCATACGACCGGGGGCGGTGTTGATGGTGGTTTCCGGCTTGACCAGACCTTTGTCTAGCGCCAGTGCCACGGTGAAGGGCTTGAGCACTGAACCCGGCTCGAAGATATCGGTCATGACCCGGTTGCGTAGCCTGGGGCCGGTCAGCGTGCGCCGGTCGTTGGGGTCGTAGGTCGGCAGGTTGACCAGGGCCAGCACTTCACCGGTGCGCACATCCAGCACCACGACGCCACCAGCTTTGGCCTTGTGACGCTCAACCGCTTCTTCCAAGTGGCTGAAGGCAATGTACTGGAGCTTGCTGTCGATCGACAAGGGCAGGTCCTTGCCATCATGGGGCGATTTAATGAAGCCGATATCCTCGACCACTCGTCCCAGACGATCCTTGATCACGCGCCGGCTACCGGTCCGGCCCGCCAGGTTTTTTTCCTGGGCGAGCTCGATCCCGTCCTGGCCGACATCCTCGATATTGGTGAAGCCCACTACGTGCGCCATGACTTCGCCCTCAGGGTAGTAGCGCTTGTATTCCTTGCGGGTATGGATACCTGTGATATCCAGCTTCAACACCTGGTCGACGATGTCCTGCTCCACCTGGCGCTTGAGGTAGACGAAGTTGCTGTCCGAATCCAGGCGTTTGCGCAGGCTGGCTTCGTTCATATCAAGCGCACTGGCCAGCTGACGTAGCTTACCTGCCGGGGCCGTCAGGACATCATCGGGAATTGCCCAGACTGCTTTGACTGGCAGCGAGGACGCCAACACATGGCCATGGCGATCCGTGATCTTGCCGCGCGTTGCCGGCAGCTCCAGGGTACGGGCGTAACGCGACTCACCCTGCTTTTGTAAAAACTCGTTGGAGATGCCCTGCAGCCAAACGGCCCGACCCGCCAGGGCAAGGAAAGCCAGGAACAGCAGCGCCAGTACCAGGCGCGAACGTAGCGGCGAGAGCTTTTCCTTTAGCAGCGGGCTGGCGGAAAACGCCACACCCTGGCCGGTGGCGGTGCGCTTGCTGGGTGCACGCTTACGCATTAGTGCTCCCCCACCGTCAGATACTGCGTGCGCGCCGGCGTTGCCAGCTCCATGTCCATGCTGGTGCGGGCGCTATTTTCGATGCGGGCATGCTTGCCCAGAGTGGACTGGTCCAGCTGCAGCTGTGACCATTCAATTTCCAGTTGGCGTGACTGCGCCTGGGTGCGATCCAGTTCGATGAAGAGACGTCGGGCGTGGTACTGGGAGTTAACCAGGGCCAGGGCGCTGATCAGCAACAAGACGGTCAGGATGCTAGCCAGCCCCATTCTCTGGATCATGTTGCCACCTCGGACGTCGCCAGGCGGTAGGCCACGCGCATGACCGCCGAGCGCGCACGCGGGTTGGCTGTCACCTCGGCTGTATCCGGACGCACCCGTCCCAGCAACGCCATGCTCGGCTTTGGCAGATCTGCTGGCATGATCGGCAGACGGCGCGAAAGTTGCGGCGTTCTGGCCTTGCCCGCCAGGAACTGCTTGACCAGACGGTCTTCCAGGGAGTGAAAGCTGATTACTACCAGGCGTCCGCCCGGTGCCAGCCGCGCAAATGCGGCATTTAGTGCCAGCGTGAGTTCTTCAAGCTCCCGATTGATGTGAATCCGGATAGCCTGAAAGGTGCGGGTGGCCGGATCCTTGCCCTTCTCCCGGGTTTTGACGGTGTCTGCCACGATCTGGGCAAGCTGTCGTGTGCTTGAAATTGGCTGCTCTGTCCTGCGAGCAACAATCGTCTTTGCAATCTGAAAAGCAAACCGTTCTTCCCCATAATCGCGTATCACCTTTTCAATGTTGTGCTGCGTTTCAACGGCAAGCCACTCTGCGGCCGACGGACCGCGCGTGGGGTCCATGCGCATGTCGAGCGGGCCATCGGCACGGAAACTGAAGCCGCGTTCGGCTTGGTCTACCTGTGGTGAAGAAATCCCCAAATCCAGCAACACGCCATCGACCTGCTGCAGGCCATTCGCCTCTAACACCGTGTCCAACGTGGCAAAGCTGTCATGAACGATCTGAAATCGATCATCCGCCAGAGCCGCAGCCGCTGCAATCGCTTGCGGGTCCTTGTCAAAGGCAATCAGTCGCCCCTGGGCTCCCAGCCTGTCCAGGATGCAGCGGCTGTGGCCGCCGCGGCCAAAAGTGCCGTCGATGTACACGCCGTGCGCCCGCTCACCTTCGATGGCCAAGGCCTCAATGGCTTCATGCAACAAAACCGTACGGTGCTGCCCTAGCGTCACCGGCTCTTCACTCTTCATTACCGGCCACTAAAAGGAAAAATTATTTAAGACGTCGGGCATACCCTGCGCGAGCGCCTGCGCTTCGCTTTCTGCCAGTTTGGCCGCATCCCATATTTCAAAATGCGAGCCCATGCCCAGCAGCATCACTTCCCGATTGAGGCCAACAGCATTGCGCAATTCCGGCGCCACCAAAATCCGGCCAGCCCCATCCATTTCAACATCAGAGGCGTTTCCCAGGAAAATACGCTGCCAAGTGCGCGCCGACATCGGCCAGGCAGCGATTTCATTTCGGTGGGCTTCCCAGACCGGACACGGGAAAAATAGCAGGCAGCCATGCGGGTGCCGCGTAAGCGTGACCCTCCCTTCGCACTGCACAGACAGTGCGTCGCGATACCTGGCAGGGATCGTCATCCGGCCTTTGGCATCGAGATTCAGAGCAGAGGCGCCTTGAAACACGCGGCTTTCCTTGAAAATGCGACGGAAGAGAGGGGCAGCTAAAATATTTCAGTGTAGGCTCGACAATTCAATTTCGCCATTTCGCCCCACAAAAAAACACTTTTTCACACTAGCGCCACTTTAGAGGAAGGGGTATTGAGGGTCAAGGAATATTGCACCCCGAAACCACTATTTCATCATTGTTGTCAATGACTTAGAGCAACATCAAGTGTTTCTCAAGAGAGCTTTCATAAAAGCCGATTTTTTACCGCCGTTTGTCATGTAAAAATGAAGTTCAAGCTGTGCAAAGCTTTAAGCGCTTTCAAGCATGCTTGAAAGCGCTTCGTTCGGGCAAGAAGGGAGGGATCAGAGAGAATACCCTGACCCATTCGGCAAACGTGTGTGTCTAACCGGATTTTTCGAGCTTGGCAATCGACAGATCGAGCAGTTTCATACCGTGCCGGCCAAAATTGATCTGGGCGCGGGTATTGCCACCGCTGCCTTCGATGTTGACGATCACGCCCTCGCCAAATTTGGCATGCTGCACCCCTTCACCAATGCGCCAGCCCGTATCGGATTCGCGGCCTTGCTGCTTGAAGCGCTGACCGTCAATACTGGGTGCGTCCAACCAAGCCGCCTTGGGATGCGCACCCATCCAATGCGGCTGGGCTTGCGGCGAGGTGCGGGGTGTAAGCCATTTCAGGGATTCGTCCGGCAATTCCTCCAGAAAACGCGAGCGCACGTTGTAACGCGTCTGCCCATGCAGCATGCGGGTCTGGGCAAAGCTCAGATACAGCCGCTTGCGCGCGCGGGTGATGGCGACGTACATCAGGCGTCGTTCTTCTTCGGTGCCGCCTTCGGCCTTTTCGCTGTTCTCATGAGGGAACAGCCCCTCCTCCAGCCCCGTGATGAAAACGGCATCGAATTCCAGCCCCTTGGAGGCATGCACCGTCATCAATTGCAGACTGTCTTGCCCGGCCTGGGCCTGGTTGTCGCCTGCTTCCAGCGACGCATGCGACAAGAAGGCGCTCAGGGGCGACATGACGCTGACCAGCGGCACGTCAGCGTCAATAACCTCGACGTCCTCGCCTTCAACGATGCCCAGTCCCGTCGTCGCTTGCGCCGGCGGCCCCAGCAAGGCGGGCGCGTCTGGAAAAAACCCCTCTTCCGACAGAAACAAGGTGGCGGCGTTGATCAGCTGCTCCAGGTTTTCGATGCGGTCGGCGCCTTCTTTTTCCTTTTCGTAATGCAGCAGCAGGCCGCTGCCGTCGAGCACCATTTGCACCATTTCCGGCAGATTCAGTTGCTGGCTTTCAAAGCGCATGCCCTCAATCAGGCGTACGAAGGCACCCAGGATCGAACCGGCCTTGCCGGCCACATAAGGCACGGCGGCATACAGTGAAATATCGTACTGGCGCGCCGCATCCTGCAGATGCTCCAGCGTGCGTGCGCCAATACCGCGTGTCGGAAAATTCACTGCCCGCAGGAAAGCCGAATCGTTGTGCGGGTTGTCCATTAGCTGGAGGTAAGCAATGGCGTGCTTGATTTCGGCCCGCTCGAAGAAGCGCTGGCCGCCATACACTCGATAAGGAATACCGGCGGAAAACAGGGCATGCTCAATCACGCGCGACTGGGCATTGGAGCGATACAGCACTGCGATCTCGCTGCGCAGCAAGCCTTCGGCAATCAAACTCTTTGCTTCTTCGATGATCCATTGCGCTTCACGCAGGTCACTGCCGGCTTCCAACACTCGCACCTGTTCGCCATGTCCGGCATCAGTATGCAGGTTCTTCCCCAGACGCTTGCTGTTGTTGGCGATCAGGACATTAGCCGCATCCAGAATGAAACCATGCGAGCGGTAGTTCTGCTCCAGCTTGATCAGGTTCTGAACGTTGAATTCGCGCTCGAAGGCGGCCATGTTATTGACGTTGGCGCCGCGAAAGGCATAGATGCTCTGGTCATCGTCGCCCACGGCAAACACGGATGCGCCGCCGCCGGCGAGCAGCTTCAGCCAGTTGTATTGCAAGTCATTGGTATCCTGGAATTCGTCCACCAAGACATGGGCGAAGCGCGCCTGGTAATGCTCACGAAGTGGTTGGCTGCGCGACAGCAATTCGTAGCTGCGCAACAGCAGCTCGGCAAAGTCGACCACGCCTTCGCGCTGACATTGCTCGTCATACGCCGCATACAACTCGGCGCATTTGCGACTGTAGTCATCCCCGGCTTCGATTTCATGTGCGCGCAAGCCTTGGTCCTTGGCGCCGTTGATGAAATACATCAGGTTGCGCGGTGGGAATTTATCGTCGTCGACATTCAGGCGTTTCAGCAGGCGCTTAATAGCCGAGAGCTGATCCTGGCTGTCTAGGATCTGGTAGGTCTGCGGCAGGGCGGCGTCGCGGTAATGGGTGCGCAGCAAACGGTTGCATAAGCCGTGGAATGTGCCGATCCACATGCCACGAAGGCTGATCGGCAGCATCGTCGACAGACGCGCCAGCATTTCCTTGGATGCCTTGTTGGTAAAGGTCACCGCCAGCACTCCCGCTGGCGAGACCTGGCCGGTCTGGATCAGCCAGGCAAGGCGCGTGGTCAGCACTCGGGTCTTGCCGGAACCGGCTCCCGCCAGAATCAAAGCGGATTGCGGCGGCAGCGTGACGGCTGCCAGCTGTTCGGGATTGAGGTTGTGAAGGAGGGTTTGCATGGCGTGATTATACCGGCGCCCACCCTGCCTTCCTTAAGGCCTCAGGTAAACAGACGGACGAACTCGGCGGCTGCGGCCTTGGGGTCTTCGGCTTGATAGACACTGCTGATGGCGGCCACCATCTCGCTGCCAGCAGCAACCAGCGGAGCGCTGTTAGCAGCGGTCATGCCACCAATCACCACCACCGGCAACGGTACGGCGGAGTGGGATTCGGCAATGATGTCGGACGAAGTGGTCACCGGATATTTCTTGACACGCGACGGATAAAAGCCGCCATAGGCCACATAACTGGCACCGGCAGCGTGGGCAGCGCGCGCCAGTTCCAGATCACCGTAGCAGGAAGCTCCCACAATCTTGTCTGGTCCAACCGCTGCCCGCACCTCGGCAATCGTGGCATCGGTGCCGCCAACGTGAATGCCGTCCGCACCCAACTCCAGGCAAAGATCGACAAAGTCATTGATGATGAAGGGGCGGTTATAACGGCGACAGAGTGCCAGCAAGGCGCTGGACTGGTCGTGGCGCTGCTCTGCATCTGCGGTCTTGTGGCGATACTGCACCAGTGCCGCGCCACCTTGCAGGGCCTGCTCGGTCACAGCCAGCAGCTTTTCTGTGTCATCCCAATCGGGCGTGACGATGTACAAACCTTTCATTCCTGTTCCTTGAAAAAGGCTGCCGGGCGGTTGGGGATCTGCTGCCCGTCAGCAATCGGGTAGGCGCTGGACAGCGCCGCCTGACAAAATTCCTGAGCGCCGGCAATGGCATCCGGCATGGATTGGTGTTGCGCCAGCAAGGCCGCTATGGCCGAGGCCAGCGTACAGCCGGTGCCATGAAACGGCCCCGGCAGGCGTGGCCAGCGCCAACTTTGCGATGCTTGCGGGCCAAACCACTGGTTCTGTACCGCTTCCGTCGTTGGCCCATGTCCGCCTTTGATCAGCACATGGGTACTGCCGCGCTGCTGCAAGGCCGACGCCTGCTCAGCCAGCGTGGACGCGTCCGGACACAGAGCGGCAGCTTCCGGCAAGTTCGGGGTAATCAGGGTAGCGAGCTCAACCAAGGACGCTAGCGCCTGTAGAGCATTGCCACGCCCCAGCGCATCGCCCTGGCCGCTGGCCAGTACTGGATCGAAGACCACGGGCAGTTCAGGCTGGCGTTGACGCAGACTGCGCACGATCTCGGCAATGACTGCGGCATTGCCCTGGCTTCCGACAATGCCGATCTTGACTGCGGCGATGGGAATCTTGTCGATCAGTGCGTGGGCCTGGGCGCGCACCAATTCCGGCTCGACCGGATGCACTGCCAACACCCGATTGTTGTCTTGCACCGTCAGCGCTGTCACCACCGTCAAGGGATGGGCGCCGAGCAGTGCAATCGTCGGGATATCGCCCTGGATGCCGGCACCGCCACTCGGGTCCGAACCGGCAAACACCAAGACGCAAGGCCGCGCAAGTGCAGTTTGGTCAGATGCGGTCGTCACGCTCAAACGACCCGCCCGGCCATAGGCGAGGAAGGACTGGCGGCAAAGCGTTTGGGAATACGGCCAGCCAGAAAGGCATTGCGTCCGGCTTCCACACCCAGCCTCATGGCTTGCGCCATGCGGATCGGGTCCTGCGCACAGGCAATCGCGGTATTCATCAGCACGCCATCGCAGCCCAGTTCCATGGCAATGGCCGCATCCGAGGCCGTGCCGACACCGGCGTCGACCAGCACCGGCACCTTGGCCTGCTCGATGATCAGCGACAGATTCCAGGGATTCAAAATGCCCATGCCGGAACCGATCAGGGACGCCAGCGGCATCACGGCGACGCAGCCAATCTCTTCCAACATTTTGGCTTGGATCGGATCATCGCTGCAATAGACCATGACGTCGAAGCCATCCTTGACCAGCATTTCGGCTGCTTTCAGGGTTTCTGGCATGTTGGGGAACAAAGTCTTCTCGTCACCCAGCACTTCCAGCTTGCACAGCTTGTGGCCATTGAGCAGTTCACGTCCGAGCTGCAGGGTATACACCGCATCTTCGGCGTTGTAGCAGCCGGCCGAGTTAGGCAGGATAGTGAATTCGGAAGGCGGTACCAAGTCCAGCAAGTTGGGCGCATTTGGATCCTGGCCAATGTTCACGCGCCGAATGGCCAAGGTGATGATGTCGGCACCGCTGGCGATGGTCGCATCACGCGTTTCTTCCAGGCTCTTGTATTTGCCGCTGCCCACCAGCAGGCGCGAACGGTAGGAGGTGCCGGCAATAATCAGGCAATCTTCGGCATTTTCCTGCGAGCGTTGATTCAAGGTCATGTGTTCTCCTGCTTGTGCTGCATCCTCGCGCAAAAGGACGGAACGGGAATAGGGGACCGAGGCGGCGTGCTGCATGGTGGTAGAAGCAGTG